>NZ_JANMZA010000621.1:0-6428 GCF_031382685.1 Chamaesiphon sp. OTE_8_metabat_110
GCGGCAATTGGTGATTTGGGTGGATTGACGATCGAAATTGTCGTCCCGGCGATCGTACTGGCACCCAAACCACAGATCGCTAACCGCACTAACTGAATCGATAGTGAGACAGAGCGATTCAGTTGGTGCAGTTGTTGTTGGCTCGGTTGTTTGCGGCGGGATTGGGTGTGAGATCTTTGCTCGCCAGTACTATTAGAAGCCATTCGATCGAAGTTTGGGGATAGATTTGGCTAGAAAAAATCGCGGTTGCTAGCTAGCAAGTGATGAAGAATCTCGATCGTCTCAAACGCTTTTAATAATAGCCGATCTCGCTTGCCGATCGATCGTCTACCCTATATTTATAAGTAGGTCGGCATCACGATCTTAAATATTAGCGATCGGCTGTAACCCGGTTGGTGGGCAGTGCCCACCCTACTGGCTCGACTACAAGATACTGTAACCGTGATGGTGGGCAGTGCCCACCCTGCAAGATATCTCTTAAATAATTAATAATTAATAATTATTAATTATTAATTATTACCCATTACCCAATTCCCGCGAGCGTACTGCGGCTGCTTTTACCGCTTCAATTAGAGCCGATCGAAAACCTGCTTGCTCTAGTTTGGCGACTCCCGCAATAGTAGTGCCGCCGGGACTAGTCACTCGATCTTTTAATTGAGCGGGGTGGAGCGACGATTCATTTAAGAGCCAAGCAGTACCTAAAACTGTCTGTAGCGCGAGTTTGTGGGCAATTTGGCGGGGGAGACCAGCGGCAACGCCACCATCGGCTAGTGCCTCGATCGCTAGGGCGACATAAGCTGGCCCTGAGCCGGATAAGCCAGTGACGGCATCCATTAGAGACTCGGGGACGGGGACGACTTCGCCGACGGCTTGAAAAATTTTGGTAGCGAGATCCAGTTGCTCGGTGCGAGTGTGAGTTCCCGCCGCGATTGCAGTGATGCCCATTCCCACCGTTGCGGGGGTATTGGGCATGGCGCGGACTACGGCTCGCTCGGGAAAGCCGCGCTCTAACTGAGCGAGGCTGACACCTGCGAGGATCGAAATTACTAATTCGGTGGTGGGTGCAGCTAATTTACTCACAACTAGCTCAAAAATTTGCGGCTTGATTGCCAGTATCAGTACTGGAGCCATCGCCGCTAAATTGTTATCTTCAGTTACCTGCACACCATATTGTTGCTGGAGCAATTCGCGCTGTGAGGGGGTAGGTTCGGCAATGAGAATCTCACTACTTTGATAAGTACCGCGCTCTAGTAGCCGCGATACGATCGCACAACCCATTACCCCGCCACCGATGACACCCAATTTGATGGACATATATTCCTAATTTAAGCGATCGAGAAGCTCAGTGCCGATCGCAGTTGCCATCAAGATTTTGATTGTCTCTCTACTGAGCTACTGAGATCGGTTCGCTACCCCAATTGGACATGGGTTGACTGATGCGATTGGTACGTGCCGTTGTGGTTGCTTGGCGCTCTACCACATCATTGGTTGTATTGGCAGGGGTGCTAACTTGGACGCAGTTAGGTGTAAATAGGAAGATATTATCACCAATTCGTTCGTAGTGACCGTCAATTGCATAAGTACCGCCTGCTACAAAGTCTACCGATCTTTGCGCTTCTTCTTGACGGATCAAGGTCATATTGAGGATTACCGACTTTCTATGTCTGAGCGCATCGATGACTTGCGGCATCTCTTCAAAAGAGCGGGGTTCGATCAAGATCATCTCGGAGACGCCATGAACGATTCCAGGCATCCCTACCACGTTATTGATTTTGCTTGCACTGCGATCGCCAGCGCGTCTAAATCCACGGGATTCTGGTTCGGTAGGTTGAACCACCGTGGGTTCTGGTTGTTGATACTCACTCCGATACGCATCATTATCCGTTTCGTCGTAATCGTTGTATTCTTCTTCGTTCAAACCCATGAAATCTTTGAATTTGGTTATAACGTTCACCTTAACTACTCCTGCGCCCTGTGATTGTGGTATGGATGCTTTTGACTGTGAAATGTTTCTCGAAATCGCTGTCCGAACTAGCTGGTTTTAAGTAGCAAACTCAGCAACCGTTGGCATCGCTATATTACTGGAGGAATTTTTTTCCATAATACAGGATCGATTGTACTCTAAGCAATATTACTTAAATTCTGGCTATGAGTGTCAAGTGACTGTTTGCAGCGGTTTCCCCTGGAAAACACACTTTTTTGCCAATCTATCGAGCATAATATCACAAAATTACAAAAATTGATAAAGTCTTTTTTGAATTACATCAGCCAACTGGGATATTTTTTTTACTCTATTCAGCAATTGTGCGTAGAGTGACATTGGGCGATCGGTCACTAAATTATCAATTTATCTTGACAATACGGATCTATATGTAGTGACAAAAAATACTAACATGTCTAAATTGGCGCAAAGTCTAACGTCGATCGATTAGACTGGCAATCGATCGCCAAATAAAATACTTCCCAATCGGACGATCGTCGCACCAGCAGCGATGGCTGGTAGATAATCGCCAGACATGCCCATTGACAGCTCTGTCAACTGAAGTTGAGATCCCGATCGCTCCATGAGTTGGCGACTGAGATCCCGCGCACTTTCAAATAATCCTTGCAGTTGGGCGGTAGTTAAACCAAGCGGTGGAATTGCCATCAAGCCAACAATCTGGAGCTGTTGACACTCACAAATCTGCGGTAAGTCTGCCAATAGCTCGGGGATCGTCCAGCCAAATTTGTCGGGATCGGGTAAAATTTTGACTTGAAGACAGATTTTGGGACTTTTGGTAAGTTCGCTACAGACTCGATCGAGTTGTTGTAATAGCTTGAGGCTATCCACCGAATGAATCCAGTCAAAGATCTCTACCGCTTTGCGGACTTTATTCCCCTGCAAATGTCCGATCAGATGCCAACACAAATCTGGTAGATCGGCTAATGCTTGTTGTTTGGCTTGCGCCTCTTGAATCCGACTCTCCCCAAAATCCCGCACCCCTACAGCATACGCCTCCCGCATGAGGGCTACAGGCACTTGCTTAGTTACCGCCATCAATTTAACCGCACCTGGTAAATCTCGGCGAATCGTCTCGATATTTTGTGCGATTGTCATCTAGGGGGTAGAGGGTAGAGGGAATAGGGGGTAAAAGGTCAAAGGTCAAAGGTCAAAGGTCAAAGGTCAAAGGTCAAAGGTCAAAGGTCAAAGGTCAAAGGTAGTAAGTGAAGAGTAGGTGATGAGGATAATATTGTTATTCCCTAAAGCCTAACACCTAAAGCCTAAAGCCTAATCTAACCCCTATCCTGGGAAATTTTGTTGCATCATTGCTTGCAACTGTTGATATTCTAAAACTTGACCGTTGCGTCTAAGGAGGCGAATGCGAGTATCGATCGTTAGTCTCGCATCAGCACGAGTGACAGGCTGAAAGGAGATCCCATTCGCATCACTAGTAACTATAAAGAATACTCGCTGTGCGTAGAGTGTTGTAAATAGTTCTTGGTTTTCCTCAACGATACAAATACGATAAAGCAAGCCAAAGGTAGGGTGGTTGAGGTAGTTTTCGGAAGTCATTGATTAGGGAGTAGAGGGTAGAGGGTAGAGGGTAGCGCACCAAGCAGTAGTAATATGTAGTGGCTCGACACCACTAAAAATGTGGGTAAAGATCTCGCTCAAAATATTACTAGTTTTAGTAATCTGTAGGGTGGGCAGTGTCCACCAATTAGGTTTCAGGAAATTCCAATCTTAAAAATATGTATACTTCTTTTTGATAATTCCCAGCATTTATCTCTAAAACCTAAAACCTACAGTCTTAAACCTAAAGCCTAAAGCCTAAAACCTAAAGCCTACACCTAACGCAGAGATTTGAGCAGCAGCTTTCTGGAGCGATTCATCCCATTCGCGCTGAGGATGGCTATCGGCAACGATGCCCGCACCGACTTGTCCCCAGACTGTGCTTTTATGATACAGCAATGTCCGAATCAAAATATTCAGATCTAGATGACCGCGCCGATCGAGATAGCCACAGGAACCATAAAATAAGTTGCGGGGGAGGGGTTCGAGTTCGGCGATAATTTCCATACACCTCACTTTCGGGCATCCGGTAATCGTCCCGCCTGGAAACATCGCACGAATGAGATCGATCGAGTCAAACTGCGAATCTAGTTCACCTGTGACATTACTGACTAAGTGCATCACATGACTATACCGCTCGATCGAGAGCAATTCATCGACATTGACACTTCCCCAGCGACAGACGCGCCCGAGATCGTTCCGTTCGAGATCGACTAGCATGATATGCTCGGCAATCTCTTTATCATTAGCTAGTAGTTCTTCTGCTAATTGTAAGTCTTGGGCGGGACTTTGACCGCGTTTTCTGGTACCCGCGATCGGGCGAGTTGTTGCTTGGTGTTGTTGCAATTGCACTAGTCTTTCGGGCGAACAACTTATCATCGCGCCCCAGGGAGTTTGCCAATAGCTCGCAAATGGCGAAGGGTTGATCTGCTGCAATCTTTGGTAGATCTGCCAACTGTCGAGATCGGTATGGGTGCTAAATCGGAGTGATAAATTAGTCTGAAAGATATCGCCAGCCTGAATATATTGCTGAGCTTGGAGAATTGACTGCTGATACTCGGCGGCGGATGTGAAAAAGTGCAGCGATTTGAATTTGTCCAAATCGATGGGTATCGCTGGTGATGCC
Source organism: Chamaesiphon sp. OTE_8_metabat_110 (assembly GCF_031382685.1). Taxonomy (NCBI): domain Bacteria; kingdom Bacillati; phylum Cyanobacteriota; class Cyanophyceae; order Gomontiellales; family Chamaesiphonaceae; genus Chamaesiphon; species Chamaesiphon sp. OTE_8_metabat_110. Next base: position 4,680 of record NZ_JANMZA010000621.1, read on the forward strand.
ATCGAGAGCGACGCAAGATCGCCCTCGGCAACTGCATCTAATCTACGCGTCAACTTTTCCAGTTCGGCTGCTGTGGGTGCAGATAAATATAATAGTTGCTCCCAATGGTCTAAAATAGCAACCGATCGAGGTGCATACCAATAAGCAGTCGGAAATGGCAATGGATCTGGCTGAAGGGCTGGCAATCGTTCGATCTCCCACGCGAGTTCGTAACCCAACCACCCCAACCAGCCCCCAGTAAAGGGTAAGTGAGCGGGTAAATCCGTTGGTTCTTGTCGATCGACACTCGCCAGCAACCCACGCAAACAATCTAAAATTTGCCCGACTGCTGGGGTGAAAATATGCGATCGACCATCGATAATCTGTGGCGTTCCTGCACAAATCGAGTATCTTGTCAATACCGATTTCGTTGAATCGCGAACTGGACTTTCGAGTAAAGTGGCAATCGGCTCGTGTCTAAATAATCGATCGAAGATCTGCGAGCCAGTTCGATTTTGGAGCGGAAGGATCGAGTGCAAAGAGGTAAGAGGTAAAAGGTAAGAGGTAATGGGTAATGGATAAGAGGTAAAAGGTAAGGGGTAATCCGATCCCTAAAGCCCAAAGCCTAAAACCCAAAATCTAAATAAATTGACCGCCGATAAAAACTCTTGCCGTCCAGAAAATGCCCAGACAGGCTATCGCCAAAAAGTCAATTTTTCGTAACTTTAACTGATGCCATTCTACCTTATGGGTGTTAGGAGTAGTAAAGCCGCGAACCTGCATAGCTACAGCGATTTGCTCGGCACGACTCAGAAGATTTGCAAACATTTTTTCGGCGACAGTCAGCCAAACTTTGGCACTATTCTTGAGTCCTAATTTTTGCCAATCGATCGCGCGGGTATAAACCGATCGTACTAAATTTTGGACTTCTTCTAGAACTAAAGGAATAAATCGCAGCGATAGTGTCAGTGTGAGCGCAATTTCAGTGACGGGGACATTAAAACGGCGGAGTGGTGACATTAAATTGTCTAAGCCAGTGGCAACTTCTTCGGGAGAAGTAGTGAGCAGATAAACAGTAGTGCTATATATAGATGTAAAAATCAAACTACTGGCATAGATGGCATTTTCGAGCGATTTTCTGGTGATTTTGAGCTGAATCATCCCCGCATCGAGTTTGAACAACACATATTGATATGGTTGGGCGATCTCTACTCCCGGATCTGGCGGGGAACGGAGTTGCTGGGTGACATTGATACTATCTGGGGCAAACATCCCAACGACAAAGATCGCCCCCCCAAACAATAACAACCACCCCATCTGCGGTTTGAGCGCCCGCCAAGGGATGCCAGCTAAGATACTAATGATGACGAGTAATGCCACTAAACTCAGCTTCCAGCTCGCACTAGCCAGCACTGGAGCTAACAGAAAGCTCAACAGCCAGCCGAGTTTTACGCGCGGATCGAGCCGATGCAGCCAGGTGACTGGCTGTTCTAAATATAATCCAATGGGCAGGGAGCGGAGAAGATCCATTAATTAGGCTTTAGGTTTTAGGCTTTAGACTTTAGGTATAGAAAAATCGGGCGAGCAGTGACAGCCCTACTTTTCAAGTTTAAGTCCGACTGAGATCGAAATCCCGTGTTACCCCCCCAACCCCCCGTATCAAGGGGGGCTTTCCGGCTCCCTCCCCGTGCTACGGGGCGGGCGGGGGGGGGGGAAAAGACTACGCATCGACGCAAATCACTTGTGTGTACACGGTAGGCGTTCCGGCTC
>NZ_JANMZA010000625.1:0-7926 GCF_031382685.1 Chamaesiphon sp. OTE_8_metabat_110
GGCGAGTCAATTGACCGCGATGAGCTAATCTACGAAGAACAGGATTCGCAGTTTTTTGTCGGTTGTGACAAGTCCCGCGACGATCGATATATCTTCCTGACAACTGGCGGTAAGATTACCAGCGAACAATATTTTGTCTCAGCCGACGATCCGCACGGTACGTTTTCGATCGTCACACCCCGCCAGAAGGGGCATGAATACAGCGTTAGCCACCATGATGGCTCTTTTTACATTCTCACCAATGACAACGCCCAGAACTTCCGCATCATGCGGACGCTGGTGTCGCAACCACAGCAACAGTATTGGGAAGAATATATCGCCCACGATCCCGATCGATTAATTGAAGGATTCGATGAGTTTAAAGATTACTCGATCGTCAGCGAACGCTATCAGGGTTTAGGACAATTACGGGCGATTGAATTTCAGAGTCAAGCGTCACATTATCTGGAGTTCGACGATCCTACTTATCTAGTGTTTGGTGCGGCTAATTGGGAATACGATACGCAAAAATTCCGCTTTGGCTATACCTCGCTAGTCTCACCGATGACGGTATTTGAGTATGACTTGCCATCGCGATCGAAGACGATTCTCAAGCAAAATGAGATTCCAGGCGGCTACGATCCGAGCCAGTACCATTCAGAGCGCATTTTTGCCCGTTCTCACGATGGGGTAGAAGTGCCGATCTCGATCGTTTATCGCCAAGACTTTAAGCGCGATGGTACGCAGCCGCTCTATCTCTATGGCTATGGTTCCTATGGAGCCAGCCTAGATCCAGGCTTTTCTACCAATCGACTCAGTTTACTCGATCGCGGCTTTGTCTATGCGATCGCCCATATTCGCGGTGGTTCGGAGTTGGGGCGACATTGGTATGAGTCGGGTAAATTCTTGCAGAAAAAGAACACCTTTCTGGATTTTGTGGCTTGTGCCGAACACCTGATTGCCGAAAAGTATACCAGCGCGGGTAATATTGCGATCGCGGGTGGCAGTGCGGGTGGGTTGCTAGTTGGCGCGACGATTAATCTCAAACCCGAACTATTCAAGGCGGCGATCGCGCAAGTACCATTTGTAGATGTGCTAAATACGATGCTGGATGCCGATTTGCCTCTGACGCAGTTGGAGTACGACGAGTGGGGTAATCCTGCCGATGAGGAGTTTTATCGCTATATCCGTTCCTATTCGCCTTACGATAATGTCGAGGCTAAGGCTTACCCACACTTATTGATTACGGCGGGATTGAACGATCCGCGCGTGACTTATTGGGAACCTGCTAAATGGACGGCAAAATTGCGAGATCTCAAAACCGATGATAATTTACTCTTGCTCAAAACCAATCTAGATTCTGGACATGGCGGCGCATCGGGACGTTATGAATATCTCAAAGATATCGCTTGGGAATATACGTTTTTGCTGAGTGTTTTCGAGAAAGCGAGTAATGTTTAAGGGAGATTTTGAATGATGTCAAAATCGATCGACAAATTCAGCAGTTACACCTCCAACAACCTCCGTTCGGGATAAGGATCTTCATGATGAGTTTGCTCGATCGGTCAGCTATGTACTCAAGAATGGTGAACTTTATCATCGGTTACTATTGTAAGTTTGGTACCTACTTCTTTGTCATTAATTACTTCAACGATCTTACTCGCATCTTCATCGAATAAATAGGGACAAGCTGCTTTCAAATTATCTAAAAACTGTTCTGGAGCGATCGTTTCAAAGTGACTGGCAAATACTTTCTCAAATTCTTTAGGATCTAATGGCATAGCTAAATATCATCCATTGTGAGTATACATAACTCTTCAATTAAGCTCGAATCCAAAATCGAAATCTGGATATGTGTAAGATCGTAAATTGCCGAGTTTGGAAAAATTCTGTCACCTTCTACAAATGCCGATCTAATTGAGGTAATCCGATAGTCGGAAGAACTATTAAATGTTTTCACCACATAATTGAAGAATGAGCAGTCTAGTCGACGAGCCTTGGATCGAGCGGGGTTCTGCTGTGGAATGGTTAGATTTTGCTGTGTATAACTGGTTATAAATCCATCATACATCGTCTTCAAAAGTGGGTAATATCCAATGTCCTTCACTAACTTTTATCCAATATCGGCGAGGCAGGTCGATTCCAGAGAATTTTACCGTTAAATCTGGTCGATCTATTTCTTGTAACGGCGACATATCTGTTAGTTGATTGTAACTAAGGTCAAGCTTCTGGAGACTGCTGAATTGACCGATGGATTTCGGTAAGATGGTTAATTGGTTGCCACTAAGGTCAAGCTTCTGGAGATTGCTCAATTGACAGATGGAATCCGGTAAATTATTTAATTGATTATATCCAAGATCGAGTTCTTGGAGACTGCTCAATTGACCGATAGATTCTGGTAGGCTAGTTAACTGGTTCCAACTAATATCAAGCTTCGAGAGATTTGCAAGTTGAACGATCGATCTCGGTAAAGATCCAACTTTTGGAGATCGGCAAGTTCGCCATCCCAATTTACACCTAGTTCTGTCAACCATTGAACTATTTCGATTTCCGATCCGTCTCGCTCGTTTTGCATAAACTCTAAAATTCTCTTAGTAAAAACTGGAAATTTCAAAGGTTCGATCGAGATAATGAGATTGCAGTTCGCGGTTAGTTAGCTTACTGAGCAGAGAAATTGTGAGCGCGGGATAGGTATTCATGTGACATTTAGGGATTCTCCATGAGTAACGACAATTTCAATATAACACCCGATCGAGATCGCGCCAATTCAGCACGATTAGAATGGAGAATATCTTAAATCGAGCCTCAAGCCTCAAAACTTTGAAAACATAAATTACAATTAGGGTTAGGAACCTTGCCGCCAATATCTAAGCTTATGGTTACTCAATTACCGACACCTAACCAAATCGAGTATCCAGACAGCGATGGGAAGCCAATGTCCGACAATACCAAACAGTTTCGCTGGATTACGATCGTCAAATATAACCTAGATTGGTTGTTTGCCAATGACGAGAATGTCTTCATCGCTGGAGATTTGCTCTGGTATCCAGTCGAAGGCAATCCCAAACGACGTGCGGCTCCAGATGTAATGGTCGCATTTGGTAGACCCAAAGGAGATCGCGGATCGTACAAGCAATGGCAAGAAAATAATATTGCACCGCAAGTAGTATTCGAGATCCTGTCACCTGGGAATACCGCTAATGAAATGGCATCGAAGTTAGCCTTTTACGATCGGCATGATGTCGAAGAATACTATATTTACGATCCTGATACTAATGCTCTGTCTGGCTGGGAACGATTGGATGGTTATCTCACTGAAATTCCAGTCATGCAGGATTGGATTAGCCCACGATTGGGAATTAAATTCGATCTAAGTACACCGCCCGAATTGCAAATCTATCGACCTGACGGGGAGGTATTTTTAAGCTTCGAGCAGGTTTCTCAAAGGTTAGAAACAACCACTCGTGAGTTAGAAACAACTACTCGTGAATTAGAAGCGATCTCCCAAAATCTCTCGACAACCGAGCGGGATCTGGCAGCAGAGAACGCTCGCAACCAGCTACTCGCGGCAAAGTTACGAGAATTGGGCATCGATCCAGATTTGATTTAGCCATAAAAAAGGAGATGAAAACTCGATCGAGTTGCCATCTCCTTTGTCATACTTGTGAAAGTCGCGTCGATCTAGTCGATGGTTCTTTTGCCAGTAAACTTGAGCTTCGCTGGCTCGGGATTGCTACCAATGTTTCGATCGACACTATTTTGCGCTTCCCGCCCGGGATTGACTTTTTCAGGGAATACACCATCATTGGGATGGAGTAAAGTGGTGTCACCTTTAGGCAGGATGCGATAAACTTTGTAATTGGTGATTTTGAACTTCCGTAATTGACCGCCAAGCGCCAAACATTGTTCTTTGCGTGCCATGTACAAGAGGTTGTCTCCCGATACCATTGTCGCGGCTCCGCCTGTGGGCATTTCAAATACTTGTTCCTTGGGACTGTTCCAAGTAATTGCGTATTTTTCTTCTACATCGGCTTTGCTGAGTAAACCACCAGTGCTACCGCCAAAAAGCGGTGTTTTGCCCGTTAGTTTGATTGCCATAAAACTACTCGTTATAGGGTTTTTGTCATGGTACCACTCAGCTCGATCGCGATCGCTATCTCGTCAAGAACTGTAACAGTCGATCGCGGTGGCAAGCGCATCGTTGACGATCGGATCGGTTTTCAACCACAGACCCGATGATGGCGATCGCATACAATTAATTTATCAATCGTCGATCGATCGTCATGAGTGAGAATTCTACTGCTATTTCCTTGTCGGTCGCCCCCGCTCGGGTGGTACGGGGCACAAACGCGCTTGCAGACGCGATCGAGTTCATTATCCGTCTGGGTCAACGTCCGCTGATAATTGGTGGCGCTCGGAGCTTGGCACTGGGTCAATTACAGGTATTGTGGGAGCGTCCAGAATTAGCGATCGAGGTTGCCAGATATACGCCTGACTGTTGTGAAAGTAGTCTCGATCGACTGATGCTCGCCGTCAGCGCTCATCAAGCCGATGTCATCATCGGGATTGGCGGCGGTAAATGCTTGGATACTGCTAAATTAATCGCTCATCGGACAAATTTGCCAGTCGTCACGATCCCGACATCTGGAGCTACCTGTGCGGCTTGGACGGCGTTATCAAATATTTATTCGGAATCCGGGGCATTTTTGGCAGATGTGAGCCTCGCCAAGTGTCCGGATTTGCTGGTGCTAGATTATGGGATTGTGGCGACAGCAGCGCCACGGATGCTAGTCGCTGGAATTGGGGATGCGATTGCCAAATGGTATGAGGCTTCTGTGAGTAGCGGTCATTCTACCCAAACCTTACTAATTGCTGCCGTTCAACAGGCGCGCGTCCTCCGCGATCTCTTATTCCAAAAGTCAGCCGCCGCGCTAGCAGATCCGGACGGTGCGGACTGGCGCGAAGTCGTCGATGCTACCGTCCTCCTGGCGGGGGTAATTGGCGGGCTGGGTGGTGCCCAGTGTCGCACTGTAGCCGCCCATGCCGTCCATAATGGTCTGACTCACCTGCCGGGCAGTCATCATGCCTTACACGGCGAAAAAGTGGCCTATGGGATCTTAGTCCAGTTACGCCTCCAGGAGATGCTGCAAGGCGATCGATTAGCCGCTACCGCCAGACAGCAGTTACTCAGTTTTTATGAGTCGATCGGGTTGCCCAGAACTTTAGCCGATCTGGGTTTGAGTGATGTGACGATCGCGCAGTTGCAATACGCTGCGACGCTCGCTTGCCAGCCTGATTCCGATCTTCACCGCTTACCGTTTACAGTCACACCAGAGCAATTAGTCGCAGCGATGGTATCGACAACCATCGTCGAAGTCGAACATCGCTGGGCTGGAGTCGCCGCAGCTACCGAAAATGTCTCCTGAGCGGGTTGGGTAATCCTGACAGGCGCGATCGAGCCTAAAATTAAATTTAGCTAAAAATTTGATAAACTGTAGGGTGTGCGCCTTCAATATGTAAATTCTATGAAGCTCATTCAGACAGCTACTATCTTCATCGCTTTGACTAGTGTTGTCGCGTTTAGTCGGGCAGAGCGGGTATTTGGCTATGCGATCGCGCCACAGATTGGCCGACCTCTGGTGAATATCGTTCAGTCTACTAATCTACTTGAGGAAGGGCTGAAGAAACAGGAGCGAGAAGACTATGTGGGCGCGATCTCCGATTACACGGAATTTCTCAAAACCAATCCCAACCACCTAGCTGCATATAGCAATCGCGGGTTTGCCAAGGCGATGCTCGATCGGCTACCAGAGGCACTGAAAGATTTCGATCGGGCGATCTCCCTAGCGCCTAATAATGCCGATGCCTACAATGCACGCGGTAACGTTCATGCGATGGCTGGCAACTTGAGCGCGTCGGTTCGCGATTTCAATCAATCGATTCGCTGCGATCGAGATTTCGCTGATGCCTATTATAATCGGGCGATTAGCAGACATGGTTTGGGCGATCGGCGGGGTGCCCGAGCCGATTTGACTAAAGCCGCGCGCTTATTTCAGCAGCAGCAAGATGTCGGCGGCTACGAGCAGGCGACAGAATGGATAAATAAGCTACGTTGAATTAATTAATAATTAATAATTGGGTTTTTAGGATGGGAATTTAGCGGATGCAACCACGCGGAGGTTCCCTCCGCATGTGTTGCACCAAGCAGCAGATGCGCTCGTCACGGAGGTTCCCTCCAGATTGAGCGCACCACGTAGCGGATGGAACCCTTGCTGAGGTTCCCTATTCCCTATTCCCTGACTTCTGCGAAAAGTCTACTGGCGATCTTTAACCTTCATTACTACCATTGTCATATCATCACCATTGGCTTTATTAACGCCCGTGAAGGAGGCGATCGTCTCAACGATAAAGTCTAGAGTCGCTTGGGATGTCAAGCCCTGTTTACAGGCGGTATGGAAGGTATAGATGAGATTTTCTTCATTGAACCTCTCCCCATCTTGATTGGCAGCATCGGTGAAGCCGTCTGTGTAGTAGATAATCGTATCGCCGGGATGGAGCTGAATTTGTGCCTCTTCATACTCAGAATCGGCAGCCAAGCCGATTAACATGCCTTGGGTATCGAGTCTCACGATCCGATCGGTTGCCGCTTGCCAGCACAGCGGCGGATTGTGGGCGGCGTTGGTATAGGTCAAAATTTGCGTCGTCGGATCGTACTCCGAATAAAACAACGTCACAAACCGACTAGAGTTGTCCAAATCGGCATACATGACCCGATTGAGGTGCTGAAGGATGCGTGCGGGCGAGTGACCGTTGAGTACCTCCGCGCGCAACATCCCCCGCGTCATGGTCATGAGTAGCCCTGCGGGGACGCCTTTACCCATGACATCCCCGATCGTGATGCTCCACTTGTTAATGGTGCTGATGCTGGATTTATTGGTAAGTCTGTCGTAATTAGCCGGGATAAAGTCATAATAGTCCCCACCCACGCGATCGGCATTGAGGTAGCAGGCGGCAAGTTCTAAGCCGGGAATGTCGGGAAATTGTTTTGGCAATAAGCGTTCTTGAATTTCGGCACCAATTTCCAACTCGCGATCGAGGCGTTCTTTTTTGCGTAACTCTACAGTCAATTCATCATTATGGATGGCTACTGCTGTCTGATCGGCAACTAATTGTAAGAGTTTTTGGCGATCGACTGTCCATCCATAGTTGGGGTTGCGGGTAAATACATACAATCTGCCGCGTTCGCCACTTTCGAGCAGAATTGGCGTCCGAAATATCTGAACTCCATAGTCGAGATCCAATTCGATTCTGCTCTCTAATTTGTCCCAAAAGTCAGTATGAAAGATGACTTCCTTACCTTCAGAAACATCAGTAACAGTCTTGAGAATTGCCGATTCAATGCGCTGGCGCAGGTCGTTGCAGTTGCTTTCTCCCTGACAATGCAACTGCTGAATTTGCAGTTGACCTGTTTTTTTAAACAAAATAATTGCCCCACCTTCGCCATCGGTGACTCGCGTCACCATGAGGGGAATTAATTCCAAAAATTGGTTGAGATTTTTAAAGCTCCGTAGGGCAAAACCCAGATTACTCAGTAGCTCGTGAGTTTTCTTTTGTTGACGATTGAGGCTGGCCACCAATTCATGCAGATCGGCGACAGACATAATTTGTGGTTCATAATTCATCATTTATAATTCCTAACCACTTAATAAAGCCTCGACAAATTCATAGCTAGAAAAAGGTCTGAGGTCTTCGATCCCTTCACCAGCACCGATAAACCGAATTGGTAAGCCGAGTTGTTGGACTACTGCTAAAGCTACACCACCTTTGGCCGTACCGTCTAGCTTGGTTAATACTACTCCACTTAGTTTGGCAGCCTCTGCAAAAACTTGTGCTTGACGTAGACCATTTTGGCCTAATGTGGCATCGAGTACCAGTAAAGATTCTATC
>NZ_JANMZA010000627.1:0-2582 GCF_031382685.1 Chamaesiphon sp. OTE_8_metabat_110
ATTTGCCCTCACCCCGCCAGATCCTCCCGATCTGGCGGGGTGAGGGCAAAAACTATGCTTCTTACCCCAACTCAGCAACGCCGCCTTGCGATTAATTGACAGTTGCTCTGGCGCGAATCAGCCAGTCGTCGTCGTTGGCAACTAGTTCGCGTCCGCTGGTGTCGCCGAGTTTGTCTAATGCCATTAGGATCGCATATTTAAGATCCCAGATTTTGGTATCCAAACTGGCAACCAGCAGGGGAATTGCGCGGTTATCTCCCAATTCCCCCAGAGCTAGCGCCGCTGCTGCGCGGGACTTCTGGACTTGCGGTTCGCGATTATTGAGCGCTTCGACTAGAAGATCGTAACCCGGTGCATATTTGAGCCACCCGAATAATTTCATGATATGGTAATGGGCACCATAATCGTTGTAAGCTTCTGCCGCATACGTCGCCAGTAGCGCCGCCGGAGCGAGGCTGGCAAAGTCATCGAGAATAGTCTGTGTGGCTAAATAGCACAGTCCAAAGTCCGTCTCATACAACTGGCGCATCAAGAATTCTAGAGTCGGCGGCAGATCGTATTCATGAATCAATTCTAAATCCTGGGGTCGATCGAGTAATGTTTGCTCTAAACTCGCTTGAATATCGGCAAAGGTAATTTTACCCTGCTCGACACCACTATTTGCGAGTAACCGAATCGCCCGCAATCGAAAGACGATCGATACCGGACATTTGGCGATCGTGGGAATCGCTGGATAATAATTTGTATCGATGAGATCCTGAATACATGCCCGTCTGGCGTTCCGATTGGGGTGAAATAAAAATTCCATCACCCGCTGCATCTGGGTATAATCGCCAGTAAATCGACATACCGCCGCAATCGCCGCACTCGCTGTAGCTTCATCTGTCGAGTCAGTAAAAGTGCGAATCCGATCGAGTGCGGGTAGATAATTGAGCTTGACTAGAGTATGAATGATGACGCGGTGATTTTGACCTTCGCGATCGAGTATTTGCGCGATTTCTGACAGGATTTGGGGATCTTCAGTGCCGATTTCCCCGATCGCCCATACAGCATTTTCGACAGTATAACAGTCTGATTCTGCCAGACAAGTCTGGATCGCTGGCAATCCCTGTTTAGCTTGGAGTTTCCCCAATGTTTCAACGGATTTACGCCGCACGATCCGATTATCGAGTTCGGGATCGTCATTAGCGATCGCCCGAATTAGTGCGTTAATCGATGCTTCTGTGGGAAAATTAATTAAATGCGAAGCTGCGACATAACGCGATTCATCTTCGGCGAGTTTAGCTAATGGCGTATCCAATAACTCGATCGCTTCGGTTTCGGTGAGATTAAAAATATTAAAAAAACGTTTATTAGTCATAATTGTTTATTTATTCCCGTAGGTTGGGTTGAACGAATGTGAAACCCAACATCCACAAATATCTAAGCCGACACAAATGTCGTTTAAGGGATGAAAAGAACTTTGGGTAAGTGTGTTGGGTTTCATTCTTCTGCTTGGTGCGCTCAATCTGGAGGAAACCTCCAGAGCGCGCATCCGCAACCCAACCTACAGATCTTCTAGATTTCAGGCGGTTTTAATATTTTGAATAATATCTATTTATTCACACTAACACATTACAAAAAAGGCTCTCGATCGATCGCTCAACCAAATCGGCAAAGCAACAGATCGAAAGCCCCTTCAGCACTCAAATAACCGCAGTTACCGAGTTAACTCCAATGACTAGGATAAGGAGTTGATGGTGTAGTCGAGTAAAGCATTGTATTCAACTAATGCTTGAGCCGACATGTCGCGAGGAGCGCAACCGCGAGTACGAGCAAAGCGGAGAGCTTCAACGTAAGGAGCAGTAGGTAAGTCTAATGCACGGTAAACTTCACGTCCACCAGCAATACCCCACTCATCCAAGGGACCAGTACCACCGACAACTAGACAGTAGTTGATCAAACGCATGTAGTGTTTGATGTCGCGCAAACATTTGTCTTTTTTAACTTGAGTTTCGTTAGCTTCACCAGCGTTGTTCAAGTAGCCATACTTTTTGATGCAAGCATCGTAAGCTTCTTTAGCTACGTTGTCCAAGTTAGCAGCTAATTTCTCAGCAGCTTCTAAACGTGCTCCTGCACGTTGGATGCTACCTTGTACTGATTCTAAATCGGAAGAAGTAGGAAAACGACCAGCAGCGTCAGCCGCTGCAATTACTGTGGTAACAACAGATTTCATGTTCTGATAACTCCAGAAAAAATATTTTGATAGTTTATTTCAATTCAGTCAGCGTAGATTGCGCTCGTACTAGCTGAGTGCAGAGATTACGCGATCGAAATAGGAAGCAGCTTCGGAAGTTATTGCAGAACAATCGCCTTTAGATGCACCCATTTGAACGAAACGCTTACCACCGTTTGCTTCGGTGTTGGTGTCGTTAATGTGAGCCAATGCCGCAGATTTCATGATTTGAACTGCACGGATGGTGGAAGTTGTCGGTACGCCTAGAGCTGCGTAAGTTTCTTTCAAACCGTTGAGACAACGATCGTCTAGTACGGATGCGTCTCCGGCTAGGAGTGCGTAGGTGACGTAACGAAGAATGATTTCA
>NZ_JANMZA010000640.1:0-1858 GCF_031382685.1 Chamaesiphon sp. OTE_8_metabat_110
ATTTAAAAATCCCCCCCCCTTCCCCCCCCCCCCCCCCCCACTGTCTTTTTTTTTTTTTATCCGGGGGCCCCCCCCTAATAAACACGCCGCTCCCAAGCTTGGGAGAGGGGAGCCAGAGCCGGAGGCGAAGGCGGGGTGAGGGCGACGGGATTTCGGATCCAATCATCCTCTAATAATCATTATCGGCAACACATAGCCCTTTACACTTAATCCCATTCGTAGCAGTACGGAGACAGTGAGGACAGAGCACTTTTTCGGCTGGTGGTGGCGTGGTACTTGCTGGTGGTGTCGGCTGTGGCGGCTGGTTCAATGTCAATATAAATTTGGACTAAGGATCGATACTCTCATTTTAAATATCGATCTTTAGTATAAATACCAGGATTGAGATCGGCAATCCCCCGCAGACCTAATTAGCGCATTCGATTATGAACATGCCAGTGGCGTGGATGTGGGTGGATAAAACCGGGCGAGGGCATTTATCAGTGCTAACGGCTTGGTAATCAGTAGATCTGGCTGTCTATCGATCAGAGCTGTGGGCGCATTAAAACCCCATCCGACAGCAACAACGCGGATTTCGATCGATCTAGCCGCTTGAATATCGCGAATTTCGTCACCGATATAGATCGCGTCGGATTTAGAACAATGATACTGCTTGAGCAACTTCCCGATCGCTTTACCTTTACCAAAAGTAGACGCAGTATTGACGAAATCAAACAGATGTTCGATCTGATTTTGGCTTAAAAGCGACCTAATGTTTGCCTCGGCATTGGAACTAACAATTCCCAATCGATAACCCTGAGCTTTGAGGGTATTGAGGAGTTCGATCGCGCCGGGAAACAATCTCACATTCCGCACTTCGCCAGGGAACTCTTCTTTAACGCGCTTGAGTAAAAAGGGCAGCTTCCACAGGGCAACTTTGGAAAGTTTGATAATTTCCCACGAGCTAAGATATTTGAGACTTGCTAATTGCTCATCACCAATCTGCGAATAACCGAATTCCGGTGCCAATCGGTTGCTGATTCGCATTAAGGCACCCAATGTATCTGCTAGGGTACCATCAAAATCAAAAATGATGAGTTTAGAATTGTTAAGCATTTGTGAGAAGCCGATACCAGTTTTAAAATTGTAATCTAATTAACGTTCGATTGCGATCCCCAGATTGTGAAGATTTGCGCTGGCATTGCGTCGCCACATCGCTGGCTTTATTCTACGCAATGCTGAGGCTCTGAAGCTGCGATCCCACGCCTCATCGGCGAGCGATCCCAACTCGGTTAATGTGCGATCGAGATTACAGGGATCGGGCTGAAAATCTGCTATATCGGTCGGCTGGGCAAATTTCTGATTCCACGGACAAACATCTTGACAAATATCACAACCTGCGACCCATCCTTGCAGATTATTCGCGATTTCCGGCGGTAAGATTTCGGCACGATTCTCGATCGTATGGTAAGCAATACAGCGATTGGCATCGACTACAAAAGGTTGGGTAATTGCCCCAGTCGGACAAGCAGAAATACAGCGCGTACATGTGCCGCAGTGCTGGGTGTGGGGATCGTTAGCAATCAGGGGAATATTAGTGACAATCTCACCTAAAAATATCCAGGAGCCATATTGACGATTGATGACATTGCCGTTTTTCCCAATCCAGCCGATACCCGCAGCTTGCGCCCAAAATTTATCTTGAATTGGCCCGGTATCGACGTAATAACGTGCTTCAACATTATCGAATGTTTCAGTCAACCAACTGGTGAGTTGTTTGAGTTTTTTGGTTAAGACTTTATGATAATCTCGCCCCCACGCATAACGCGCGATTTTGGCATGGTTGGGGCTGTCAGGACGTTGGTGGGGAGTGTAATAA
>NZ_JANMZA010000111.1:0-2939 GCF_031382685.1 Chamaesiphon sp. OTE_8_metabat_110
CGGTTTATGGCTACCAGCGGGGCTAACGCCTTCATATTTGTAGTAAATCTTAGCAGGCGTATCGAGAGCTTTTTCCAGTCGGCGGGCACGATACAGGGGAGTAGGTCGCCATTGTTGATAGATCGATCGTACTTCGTCAGGAATCTCAATCCACCGTTCTTGGCTCACTTCCTGCTCGATGAGGCTCATCGGAAACAGGGGTGCTAAGTCAGCGGGGGAGATCGGTTGTCCGGTACCAGGATTGAGAATTGGTGGTAATGGTGTGGGTAAATCTGCTTGGATGTTGTACCAAGCGGTAGGCATTTGGTTTTCGGTCAGGAGGTATTTGATTTGGTTCATGATTTTATGTTTGGTAGAGATTGAAAGTCTTAGTCTCTGCTCAAGGTGATTTTAGTTTGATTTTGAGCCAATACTGGTTGACCTGTCTGCGCCACTTGTTCGACAATATCAGCCGCTCGACTCACTCCCCCAGCACGACGAATTGCTGCTTGTAATCTTACTGCATTCTGTTTGTAATAATCTTCCTTTAATACTTTCTTTACTGCTGTCCGTAGTCTGGAACTAGTCAACTTACCGAGAGTTATCACTTCGCCCGTACCCGTCCAAGCGATCCGCGCTGCCACCCCTGGCTGGTCGTTGGCGATCGGAATTGCCACCATCGGCACCCCATTACTCAAAGATTCTAATGCCGTATTCATGCCCGCGTGAGTGATAGTCAGAGCAGCTTTTTGCAGTAGTTCTAGCTGCGGTGCATAGCCCACAACCAGGGGAGAACCAGGTAAATCTGGCAGGGATGCTGGATTACTGCCGCCACCGAGGGCAATCACTAATTGAGCATCAACGCACAACACACGGTAACATAAGGCAAATTCAAAAAATCTGCTACCGTACTACCACCAGACGAAGTTTGATCTACCAGTAATACTCCAACTCCTGCGGCTGAAATCGCTTGTGGAGCTTCATCTAGGAGTATGGTTGTCGATCGCCGGAACATCGTCACGATTTGTTTAAAAGCAGCTAGACCACTCAATTCGCCCAATTTAGTGTTAGCTGCTGCTGAAGCTCCAGCGGGAAATTGGGCTTCACCAATCGCCCAAAATTCCAGTCCGGCAGCTAGGGTTTGCGGTCGAGCGTCGAGAATACCAAAGAGGGTCACGCGATGACCGCGCCGTTTCAGCTCGTGTCCCAATGTCGTCATAGGATTGAGGTGTCCCGTGAGGGCGGGACAGATGATACCAAAATGAGTCATGCACGGCTTCCGGTATTTGTAGGTCAGGATATTTCAATCTATTTCTGGGATAAATCTTGAAGAAACTGCGGGGGCGATCGATGATTGACCAAATATCCAGGGTGGCTAAAATAGCCTAACGCGCAAGCGCACCCCCAAGGGTGGTCGAAACTAGCGGAATGTGGAATCAAACATTAGGATTGTTGGATTTTATTCCTCAACGCAACCCAAAGGGTAAAATCTCATTAGCTCTGAGTAATGTTTAGAGGAATATCTTGCAGATATTTGCCCATACTCTGTAGTATTTCTTCTAAATTTGGGAATGCTACTAGATGGATATCGATCGGAGCAAATTTATGTTGATGAAGGGCTTAGGTTGCGTGGTAATTTTGCTAGGGCTTGTTTCCTTTTCAAATTTTGCTGAAGCTGGGTACAGGCTACAGAGATCGGGACAAGAGTTAACCGAGCTTAAATCTCAGGGTGGAAATACGGTGGCGGAGGCTTACTACCAAGAAGTGGGTCGATCGCAAATAGGGCAAGGTAGTGCAGCTTCTGGAATGGCAATGTTAACGTTGATGATTTCTATCGGGTGGGGTGGATCGATGATTGCAAAGAAAAAGGAATCAAAACTTTAAACAATTAGCGGAATGTGGGTTTGAAGGTAGAATCGATCGCTTTTTGGAAGATGCAGATCGCTGCTTCAAGTTCTCTGTGCCCTGCCAAACCAGGTAAAGATCGAAGGTGCGCCTCGGAAACACCACAACGCTAGAGAACGTGCAATATTCAAAATTTCTCGAATATCTTCCTGACTATTAGGGGAGTTAATGTTAATAGTTGAGCAATCAGACAAAAGTTGAATAGTACAGCGATTCTCCAAGGAGAGGCTCCGCCAACGCCAGAAATCCTTTTTGAATCCAGCGTTCAGATAATTGAGTTCGATCGGATTGAAGATCTATCATCGCGACCGAGATTATTGCTAAACATAAGTTTGAGAGAAGCGTGTAGAGCTTTTTTGATATTCAATTATTTAAAAAGCTCCACAGACCAATGAATTTTGCTATTTTGCTCCGACTGGAGCGGGGATCGTCTGCTGCATAAATAACATCGCCTTCTCGACCAACTCTGCTCCCGCTTTTTCCGGCGATCCGGTATCAAATGGCGGAGCAGGATCGTACTCCAGCAATAGTTGCGTAATCTTGGCGATTTCTTCACCAAACAGGATGCTAGCGATCGTCAAACCAAAATCGATACCTGCCGTCACGCCACCACCAGTAATCCGATTGCGATTCTCCATAGGAGAGGCTTCGCCAACGACCACAACCCGCTCGGTGCCAACTTCCACACCCAATGCCGCAAGTTGAGGGCGTGCTGCCCAATGAGTAGCCGCTCGATAGCCTTCAAGCAATCCAGCCTTCGCCAGAAACTGCGATCCGCCGCAGACAGAAGTGATAAATTTAGCGGTACTGCCTTGGTTGCGTAAAAATGCCAATAGCTCTCGATTGTCTTCTACAGCCGCCTGTCCGCTGCCGCCACCGATACAGATAATGTCCAAGCGGGGGCAATTGTCAAAAGTCGTATCGGGTAAAACCATCATGCCATCGTCAGTTTTGACTGGCTCTAGCGTTTTCCAAATCCGATGAATTTTGATACCAGGCAGCCCACTAAAAACCTGCTGTGGGCCGATAATATCCAACGATGTCATCCCAGGATA
>NZ_JANMZA010000657.1:0-9070 GCF_031382685.1 Chamaesiphon sp. OTE_8_metabat_110
CACCAATCCGGTCGATTTCTTTTGGTCGGCAGCGGTTCTAAGGATGGTTGTCAGGGGTTTCTCGTAGATGTCTACCGCGATCGCATTATTATAGCTTTTGACGCCAGTATAGAGGGTCGTGGCAGTATTGGCAGAGTCGGGATAGCTGGCTTTAATATACTCGCGATCGGTTCCTGGCGTCCACGGGTTAGCACCACCTTTGATGGGATCGTAACCGACTAAATTGCCCACTGGCGGAGTGGCTGGAGCTGGGCTATTCTTGCTGTGCTGCCCCGGATTAAATCTGGGGTCAAATTTGAAGTTAGGGCGAATCACGCTAGCACCAGTCAGCTTCTGGGTATCATCTAGGGCACTTTGGTTACTACTATATTTGCCATCTTTGCCTACGATCGTCGTCCCGTAGGTAGTCGCGAGGGCATACCCCTGAAGCGTCTGCATATTTAGTCCCGCACCCTTCCCCTGGACATAAAAATCTTTGAGAGTCTTCCCCGCATTACCTTTGGCAATCGCACTCTGAATCGCCGCAGCTCTAGTAATCTCCCAACCCATCCCATCGCCAATCATCAAAATCGTATTGTGCTGAATCGGTTTGGCACCAAAAGCACGAAATAAACTCGGCACGATCGTCACTGTGAGTAGTAAAGAGATCGCACTAATAATCAACCATTTAGTAGCGATGCGTTGTAAAAGTATGACCATTAATTTTGATAAATATTACACTTAAGCTCCATTTCGATACCGCCTGGAGTCGGGAACTCTCGATCGATATCGAGAGTAAGATTGGGGGCAAATCTCAAGTTTATTCATATCTTGCACTAGCACATAGGAATTAACAAAACAGCCTCAAAACTTACTTCTAAATACCAGAACTATCCACTATTCACTATCCACTATCCACTCAAACACTAGTAAATTTGTTTTGATATAAGATGTGAGCTTATCTACTTGTTTTTGCTAACATCTCCACAGCTAGATCTTGCCACTCCTGGCGAAGTTTATCGTCTTCAGCTTTAGCCGTCAGCGATCGACCGTTGAGTTCGGGATGCTGGGCATAAAAAGCGCGATCGACTTGACGATAAAACTTAGCAGCGGGGATATTGAGTTGTTTGAGCTGTTGATTTAGATCTTGCTGGCGTTGTTGGACGGATGGCTGTGCGGGTTTGAGGAGATTGGGGAGCGAGTTGACGATCCCAGCGGTAGTGTTGTTAAACTGCCGAGTCGCCATGCCGATCGGATCGATCGCCTGCACCCATTTTACGGCACCACTAATGGCTACACATGTAAAAAGGGTCACAGTCATGACTTTGGTGACTTGCCATACTGGTTTCTTCCACTCATTCGGGTCGCGTTGGGCTATTTCTGTCGCTGGGCTAGCGGCGGGGGCCTTGCTTCTGGGACTAATTTCGATCGTTTTAAGTTGCGAAATCTGATTGTTACGGACGATGGGGATCGAATTAGTCGGTAATTTCGCGACTGGCGCTACTTGTGCTGTATAATTGACATTAACGGCGGAAAGCCCTATTAAAACTTCTTTTACTGACTGATACCGATCCTGGGGATTGTGCTGTAACAATCGATCGATTATCGCGCCGAATTCGGGACTGAGTTGGATATATTTACGCCATTCCCACGTCGCTTCAGCGGGACTGTAGAGCGTACTCGCATCTCTACCTGTAAGTAAGGTTAGTGCAGTCGCACCCACAGCATACAGATCGCTCGCTGGAGATACTTTACCTCGGAGCATTTGTTCGTCTGGTGCGTACCCTTGCTTGCCGATCCGAGTGGCGATTTTGGCATTACTATAGCGAGAAACTAAAGTAACCGCAATCTCTTTGACACTCCCAAAATCGATCAGCACGGGTAGTTTGGATCGATCGCAATAAATCAGATTATCGGGTGAAATATCCCGGTGAATCACTCCACTCCGATGGATATAATCGAGAACGGGTAATAAATCCTGGCAAAACTGGACTACTTCAGCTTCGCTAAATGGTTGCTGCCGTTTGAGTCGATCGTTCAACCGCGCCAGATAAGTTTCCCCCTCAATATAATCCTGAATCAACAGCAGCGATTCCGTCCCACCCGCATTCACGCGCAGCAACTCCCGAAAAGCGGGAATCTGGGGATGATTGAGCTTGTATAAAGTCTCTGCTTCCCGCTCGAATAATTCTTTGGCTTTGGTTAATTCTGTTTGCAGTTGGGGCGCAAATTCTTTGAGTACACACTTCTCTCCAAATTTATTGAGATCCTTGGCTAAATAACTCCGTCCAAATCCGCCGCGTCCAAGTTCGCGGACGATCTCATAACGATTGCCGAGGATATTACCTGGCGCGAGTAAGGATGACTCTAGCATAGAAGGACTGGGTAATGGGATCGCGATCGGCTTAAATTAAATAAGGTGCCGAGGTTAGGCTAGATGTTCCCACTTTGGATATTATCTGTGATTATAATACCATTGGACTGAATAGGCGGGATTCTCTTGCGCTTTAGACTCGATCGCGATTTACAGATAGGATTAAATATCTATTGAGCCAGTAGCTGTACGTCCAGTTCTAAAAGTTCGGCTACTTCTTGAATACTCATGCCTTTTTTCAATAGTTTAGGCGCAATCTCCAGCTTAATCTCTTGCTTTGCTTGCTGATAAAGTTCTGTGTTTTTAGATATTTCTGAGCCTAGATTAGCTGACTCGGCTAGAATATCTGCTGGCAAAGGATCGTCAAAGTCTGGAAAAATAATTATTTTGCCTTTGTCTTGCCCAGGAACACGAGGTAGATTTGATTTTGGGGTTGGATTAATTCGATCTACTGGAAGGTCGGATTCTGAGATTCGATCGTCTTGTTGCTTTTCTGAATCTTCAGTGAAAAGATAAGGCGAAGATTTTCGCAGATTTTCTAAGAACTCTTCTGGTGTAACAGTTTTAAAGTGATCGGTGATGATTTGTTTGAATTTCTCAGGGTTCATTGGCATTGGAATCTCTCCTTAACCTTGGTATATAAAAGAGTGTTCGATTAAATCTAATTTTATAACTGAGATTTGAACGTGAGTCTTATCACAAATAGCTGAGTTTGGAAAGTTTGGATGTCCTTCAACAAATGCAGAACGAATCAACCCAAGTGAGTCTGGTTCAGAAGATCGCTCGATAGTACTAATAAGATAATCAAAGAAAGCACAATCTAGATAACGCTTGCCAGGTATATCTGGGTTCTGTGTTGGCAAACTCTTTCCCGTTTGTTGGTATACCTCAATAAATTTATTATAACTGTCCATCCAAAAATTAGTATTGTTGGTATCTGGCATATCCAACAGATCGAGACATGTGCTATCCAGTCTCAGCCTGGATTTGATTACGGCTGGCTCCTGGCTATACATTTTCTGTGCCCAATGTAACGCATGATTGGGTGCATCCTGCCAGAAATAAACCCCCGTACCCAGCCAATCATAGCCATTTGTGCTGGGTTGAAAACCTTCGGCAATAATTTTGTCGGCGCGACTGCGGCTGGTGCCATGATATCCATTTACCCAAATCGTATCGTTTGAATCGTCGTTACTACTCGTCATCCCTGAAAATCGATCGATATTTAGTGCTTTAGTTCTGGCAATCTTACCACCCGAAAACATCACTCGATCGACCTTCCATGATATTAATTAAGTCAAAATACTTCCTCCCATCAGTTTTTGAAAACGATAATCTAACTCCGCCTTCAAGCGTGGCGACTGGCTCAGATCTTTATCTTGCAAAATTACTTTTTCTGCTGCATCTCGCGCGATCGTGAGTACCTCGCCATCCTCTGCTAAACTAGCTAAAGCAAAATCTGCCATTCCCGATTGACGGGTGCCTAAAACCTGCCCAGGGCCGCGTAATTGCATATCCATCTCGGAGATCCAAAAACCATCTTGGGACTGTTCTAGCACCTGTAAACGCTGTTTAGCGTTGCTCGAACTGCTACCGCTCATGAGGAGGCAGTAGGAACGATGTTCGCCGCGTCCGACGCGTCCGCGTAGTTGGTGGAGCTGGGATAGTCCGAAGCGTTCGGCGTTTTCGATGAGCATGACGGTGGCGTTGGGGACATCTACGCCGACTTCGATGACGGTGGTGGAGACGATAATTTGGGTAACATTATCGCGAAATGCACTCAGAGCGGCATCTTTATCTGCCGAAGCCATGCGTCCGTGAAGCAAGCCGACTTGATATTGGGGGAAGACTTCGGTGGCTAATCGTGTATGTTCCTCGGTGGCGGCGCGGAGATCGAGTTTTTCGGACTCTTCGACGAGGGGGAGGACGACGTATACTTGTCGCCCAAGGGCGATTTCGCGGTGCATGAGTTCGTAGACTTGGCTGCGCTGGCGGCTATTGACAGCATTAGTTTGAATCGGTTGTCGTCCGGCTGGTAGTTCGTCAATCTGGCTCACGTCTAAATCGCCGTGGAGGGTGAGGGCGAGGGTGCGGGGAATAGGTGTGGCTGTCATCGTCAGAACGTGGGGCTGGGAGCCTTTTTGTTGGAGTCGGGCACGTTGGAAGACGCCGAAGCGATGCTGTTCGTCGATGACGACTAAACCGAGGTTGCGAAAGTTGACCTTATCTTGAATTAAAGCATGTGTGCCGACGGCGATCGAGAGTTCGCCTGTTTCGAGTTCGCTATATATTTGTCTCCGTTTGGCGGCTTTGGTGGAGCCTGTCAGGAGTTCGACGGGGAGATGAAGGAGGTTAAACCAGCCGACGAGTTTGCGATAGTGTTGCTCGGCGAGGACTTCGGTGGGAGCCATGAGTGCGGTTTGATAGCCGGATTGGATGGCGGCGAGAATTGCCATGACAGCCACGACGGTTTTACCTGAGCCGACATCACCTTGTACTAACCGATTCATCGGTGCGGGTTGTTGGATATCTTCTAAAATCTCACTCACGACTCGCTGTTGAGCATTTGTGAGTTGGAATGGTAATAGTTCTCTAAATCTGTCGATTAATATTCCTGTCGGTTTGATGATGGTTTGAGTATGAGTCTGGCGCATCAAATGGCGGCGTTGGAGGAAGCCTAATTGGAGATAGAAAAACTCATCAAAAACCAATCTCCGCCGCGCGGCTTCTTTGGTATCGCTATCTTCAGGGAAATGAATATTTTGAATCGATGATGCTAATTCCATCAAGCCATACTGCTCGCGGACGACTTTGGGTAAGGGATCTTTTAATAGTCCTGCTGCTGGCAAAACTGTCATGACAGCTTCACGAACGATATCGGCAGATACACCTTCTATTAAGGGGTAAACTGGCAAGACGCGCCCAATTTTGAGCGAAGAAATACTCGCTTCACTATCTGCTAATACTTCTATTTCGGGATTATCTAAATTGATGCCATATTTCCCCTGCTTGACTAATCCCGATGCGGCAATCCAACTGCCGACGGGATATTTACGCTTGAGTGATTCTTGCCAGCCGCGATTGCTGTAGCGAGTCCCGGCATAAAAGCGACTGATTTTGAGGCTACCAGTTTCATCTTTGATGGTAATTTCGAGGACATTGAGTTTCTTGTTTTTAGGACTGGTAAAGAAGTTAATCTTGCGAATAATCCCCACCAGCGTCACGGTGGTACCTGGCTCTAGCTCGATGATATTTATCTGCTTGGCATAATCGATATGATCGCGCGGATAGTAATACAGAACATCTTTGACAGTTAATAATCCCAATCGAGCCAGAATTTCGGCTTTGCGAATTCCTAATTGGGGAATATCGCGTAAGTAGCGATCGAGTGTTAAATTAGTGTCACTTTGAACCGTGGGAATTGTCGCAGGTGAAAGTTTAGGAATACTTGCTGGGCTGGAAATAATCTTTCTAGGTACTTCACTTACCTGGTGCGAACTAACTGGTTGATGACTGATTTCAAGACTGGCAACTTGTTGAGCAACTGTCAAAAATTGACTGGCTTTAGCAATTAATAACTTCCGTTCGCTCAGGGTCAGATCGTGATATTTAGCAAATTCAAAAGCTAATTCGCGCCAATGTTGACGATCTTTAGCACTAACATGAGTTGGTGGTTTGCCAAAACTCAAACATAAAAATTCACCGAAGCGATACTGTTGCCCCACTAAATCGGTATAACCATATTCTGCCTCGATCGCGAGCGCTTTTTGAATTCTTGACCAATCTGGTTCTTCGGACATCTATCTGCCAAAAAGTAAATGATAATCGAGTACTAATCACCGCAGTTATCCATCTTAGCTCAAATATCGACGATCGTTCGAGATCGATGGTAACTGCTAGCTTTCAAACCAACTATTTCGCCAAGCTGATTCAGCTTCGGCAATTTTTAGTTCTTGTTGTTTTTGGAGATATTCCCGGCGGAGCATCTTGACTTTATCAACTATTCGATCGATATTTTTTCGCAAGCTTAAGACATTGACTTCCGAGAATTCAACTTCTGTCAAACGTAAATAAACACTATGAATTTGCACTATCTGCGGAAAATCATCACCCTCAGCATCGAGAGCGATCGAGACAGATCGATCGGTACCATTACTAACAATCGCTCGATCGCTAGTAGAGTCTTCAAATTCCTGCTCGTCCGGCTCTTGCTCGATTAAAATACTTAATAAATTAGGGATATTTACATTGCTTTCGCCCTGACGATCGGCTTGAGCGCTTGCTTCTAAAATTGGCTTAGGAATCGTCGCTGGCATGATCCGAGCCTGCTGCAAGAGCAAATTTACTTTATAAGAAATCTCTTTCAAACTATGCGCGATTTCTGATTCTAAGTTTTGCTGCCAAGTAGATAAAGAAGTTGGCGTGGCAAACCAATCGATCGGCATAATGGGGATAGAAGTTAGTTCCCCAGTTGGCTCATCATCATTATCAACCCGAGCCGATGAGTCGATCTGAACGACTAAATTGGCGATCGCATTACTAATTACCCGCTGCAAAGTTTTGAGCAATTGCGATCGCTGATTGTAATTTAATTTCAAGAAAGCATCTGGATAACAATTGGTACATAAATAATAACAACTCTGAATCGACTGTTGCTTGAGTGTCGGTGCTAAAGCCGCAAAATAACTTTGATAAGCAGCAGTTAGTTCCGTGCCGAGATTACTACTGGCTGTCTGCAAATGATGTAAATCTTGTCCGACTTGTTCGATCGATCTTGCCATATGGGGGAATAGGGAATAGGGGATAGGGGATAGCGGGAGAGATGCGCGAAAAGCCGACTTTTCGCGCAGCGTCTCCTTGGGAGAGGGTTTAGCGTGTCAAGACAAGCAGCAAATAGGGTTTAACTAGATAGACTCAAACCGATCTAGATACATTGTCTCGATCGGAAATGTCATAAAATGGGTGACGACGATACATCGATGTATGAATAAATTTGGTTTGCGGGGCACTTGTCATACCCAAAATCTGCCCCATATTGTCAGCCATTCGGTTAGAATAATGTTCCGAGCCAGAGACAAACAGAGCTGCTCATGAGTCGATCGAGCGTCGGCAATATTGCTATGTCCGATCCCTCTCCACCAAGCTCCCCAACTCCTGCAATCATAACCCTCAAAAACATGTCTGTCATTACTTTAGATCCCAACACTCAAAGCACTACTACCCCATTACTAGGCTTGAGTTTAGCAGAATTGACCGCCTGGGTGCAGGAGCAAGGACAACCAGCTTATCGGGGCAAACAACTATACCAATGGATTTACCAACAAGGCGCCAAATCCCTGGCTGATATTACCGTATTTTCTAAGCAGTGGCGCGAGAGTGTCAAGGATACACCGATCGGTCGATCGACAATCCAGCATCGGGCAGTTTCTAATGATGGTGCGATCAAATACTTACTCCAGCTTCAGGATGGGCAAATCGTCGAAGCAGTCGGGATTCCCACCTCTAAACGGCTGACAGTCTGCGTCTCCTCTCAGGTAGGCTGTGCGATGGCTTGTACCTTCTGCGCGACGGGGAAGGGGGGATTTATGCGTCATCTCTATCCCCATGAAATTATCGATCAAGTCTTGACAGTGCAGGAAGATTTTCAGGAGCGCGTCAGTCATGTCGTCTTCATGGGAATGGGCGAACCATTGGCAAATTTAGATAATGTCGTCAAAGCGGTGAATTCTATCAATAAAGATATCGGCATCTCCCAACGCTCGATTACCGTCTCCACAGTGGGAATACCTGGCAAAATTCACGAACTCGCCCAACACGAACTTCAAGTCACCCTCGCCGTCAGTCTGCACGCACCCAACCAAGAACTTCGCACCGAATTAGTCCCGACAGCAATCAATTACCCGATTGACGAATTGCTCGATGAGTGCCGAGATTACGTCCAAATTACTGGGCGACGATTGAGCGTCGAATATATCCTCCTCGCAGGAGTCAACGATAAACCCAAACTAGCGGTTGAATTAGCTAGCAAACTACGCGGTTTTCAAACCCATGTTAATCTAATTCCGTACAACCCGATCGACGATGCCGATTTCGATCGACCCACACCCAGAGATGTCCAGGATTTTGTCGACGTACTAGAGCAAAAGCACATTGCCGTCAGCGTGCGTTATTCCAAAGGTTTAGGTGCGAGTGCTGCTTGTGGGCAATTGCGGGCAAATCAGGTAAGAGGGTAGGGAGTAGAGGGTAGAGGGTAGGGAAGAGTAGATCTAAAATTCTATGCACTCAATATTTAAAGAACGCTTGCGTTCTCTACCATCTACCACCTACCATCTACCCTCTACCCTCTAACTCACCAAACTGCGATCGGGACGTAAATTTCGTGCGCCACGGAGGTAGGGATGATAAACTTTAGCATCTGCTGGGAGATTGGCGTGAATCAGGAAGCGAATACAGCGGGGGAGACTGCCCTCAACGTGCATTTGTTGGACGTCCATCAGGGCGACATCTTGCCAATTAGGATAGATACGACGAGCGACAGCGGCGGGGAATACTGCATCTAAATCCTTGGTAGCAGTAAAAATGACACTGATAATGCGATCGGGATCGATCCGATTGCGATACTCTAATTCTTGCAATAGCTCGGTAACGGCACTATAAATCGCCCCCTCTGTATTTTCACTTGCCGTCGTCGCCCCGCGAATTGCTCTCATCTGCCAC
>NZ_JANMZA010000036.1:0-1818 GCF_031382685.1 Chamaesiphon sp. OTE_8_metabat_110
TGCCCTCGCATTGGGACTAACGCGGGAGTTAAATGTCCTCTCTTTTGGCGATGAGATTGCCACGGGATTGGGAAGTCGCGTCACCTGGCAACGCGCCCAGCTCGTCATCGTCGCCGTGGCGTTAGCTGGCTCGGCGGTGGCTACCGCTGGGACGATCGGCTTTGTCGGACTGATTGCCCCCCACATCGCCCGCCAACTCGTCGGAGGCAATTATCGCCAGATCTTACCAGTCGCCGCCCTCATCGGTGGCATCTTAGTGACGATCGCCGATACGATCGGGCGGACGATCTTTGCCCCGATCGAGTTGCCCTGTGGTGTCGTCATCGCCGCGATCGGCGCACCGTTTTTCCTCTTTTTACTGATTCAAAATCGCCACCGCCAATGCTAGAACTCATCGCTCAAGATCTATCCCTAGCTTACCGAGGGAACACGATTATTCAGGATTTGTCATTAACGATTCCTGCGGAAAAAATTACAGTATTAGTGGGGTCGAATGGCTGCGGCAAATCGACCTTACTCAAAGGGTTGGCAAGATTGCTCAAACCGACTAGCGGCGGGGTATATCTCGATGGTAAATCGATCCTCGCCGGATCGACCAAAAGCGTCGCCAGACAGTTGGGATTATTACCGCAAAGTCCGATCTCCCCTGAAGGTTTAACCGTGAAAGATTTGGTGTCCCAAGGTCGTTATCCTTACCAAGATTGGCGGCAACAATGGTCGATTCAAGACCGCCAAATCGTCCGCGAAGCTTTGGAAATGACCGACTTAGTATCCCTGAGCGATCGCCCCCTCGATACCCTCTCTGGCGGTCAAAGACAGCGAGCGTGGATTGCTATGTCCCTGGCCCAAAACACCAAAATTCTGTTGCTCGACGAGCCAACCACCTTTCTCGATCTAGCCCATCAGATGGAAGTCTTGGATCTGCTTTACCGACTCAATCAGCAGCAAGGACGCACGATCGTCATGGTATTGCACGATCTCGATCGAGCCTGTCGTTATGCCGACTATTTAGTTGCCATCAAAGCCGGACGCGTATTCGCCGCAGGCACCCCAGCCGAGATCGTCACCACCGAACTCGTCGAGGCGGTATTCAACCTCAAATGTCAAATCCATCCCGATCCGATCGCCGGAACGCCGATGTGTATTCCGATCGGTACCAAAACATTCAATCGCCATCCGATTCAACCCAATCTGCTCGGCAGCCTCAAGCAGTTGGAAGTTGAGAAGGTGTTGAGAACAGATGCGAGTCTTTGAAGTCAAATAGGCACAAAGCCATGAGCAAAATGATACTTCAGGGCTATAATTGAAGAAGCTGACAATAAATCTTAGGGAGTTTTATGGGAATCAATAAGTCAGTTTTTGCGAGCAAGGCTGAGCGTAGTCACTATGAAAAGCTATCAAGAAATTGGGGTAGCAAGTACAATATTTGGCATAATCTTCCATATCTAAATGTTTTTAATGTTAACAACATTATTGATGTAGATGATTATATGTCTCGTGTATCTCTAGCTGCTCTTGGATACAATGAAAGTATTAAAACTTCACCCGTCAAATTACTGGCTGTTTCTGACAAGGACAAGAATATTCTCAAGAAGACATCGATAGATTACACAGTCTGCAACCAAAATGACGAGCCAATATTGTGCATTGAATTTGATGGTTTAGGAGAAGGTTTTAATAGGGAGCATCCCACTTTTTATTCGATCGGGACAAGTAAACCTTTTGTACTAGTGGAAGGATTAAGGAATTTACCTCTAGATCGAGCAGATCGAGCATAATGCTGAGATAATTAAAGCGAGTAAATTCAAGGTAATGTGA
>NZ_JANMZA010000037.1:0-3122 GCF_031382685.1 Chamaesiphon sp. OTE_8_metabat_110
CACGAATCCCGCTTGAACTGGGTCGCCAACCGAGATAGCAGCTTCAATGTTGGTGTTAATAACTTTCAAATACATTTTCTCTGCGGTAACGTTGCAGCTTGCGATGGTAATGCCTTCACCCATTTCAGCAAGCTCAGGCATTACCATCGCTAGAATTTCGTGATTGTCCACGATCCGATAGCGATTGCTCAAGAACGCCCGCACCTGACCTCGCAAAGTACGAATCAGCGAGGTTTCGCCTTGCTTTTTAGCCAACCAATGATTGATGTTGGTTGACAACAGAGCGGGGGCCTCCGAGCGCATCCGATCGTAATAGGGCTTTGGAACCTGGATGCGGCTAGCCATTTGTGAGTGAGCGAAGTCTGTCGCTGGCATTTCTTCGCTGCCATTATTGGTTTCGAGATGAAAGTTGCCATTACCGAGCATACTCAAGCTCGATGTGGGAGCGTGGAAGTCGCGCTTAGATTCTTGTTGGGCGGTGAGTTCTTCGGCGAGTTGGACGAGAGTTAGACCAGATTTCATGATGTTGACCTCGGATAAAGTAGGGATGGATAAAGATGAAAAAGCCGCCGAATCGCTCTAGATTCGGCGGCAGAATTCAAACCGTCAACTAACTGCGGCTTGCCGCGTCCGGTTCCGATCAAAAGTTGTGTAATTCGGCTTTCACTGCATTTATTTCAGCCTCAATAATAGCGAGGGTTTCCGTCAGACTTTGATGAAAGAATTTCTTACATGAAAGAGATGCAGGACGAATTTCTATTTGCCCATCATCGCCAATATGGATACTAACAGAGCAGTCTTTATATTTTGCACTATAAACATCTAGACGGAAATAAACTAGACCTCTAAAACTGTAGAGGTGATAAGTAATATAGTCCGCCGAATCAACTTGTCCACGTAAAATTCTATCTACCATCATTCGTCTGATTTCATATATTTCTTGAAAGTTTATCTTCATTTTTAGCCTCGCATAATTAGTACAAAAGAAAATCGCCAAATATATTTGTACTTGGCGATTAGAACATGGATTCTAGCGATCGTTCCGCTTCACTTACAGCGTTCGACGATCGCTAGATGGCAGTCGAACGCTGTAATGCTGTTGAATAGTCGATTGACGAAGCTGCTGTTTGAGCTTCATCATTGCCTCGAAAGGAAGGTCGATACGTGGGTACTTAGCTGTATTTTGCTGCATGATGGATGTAGTGGTTCGATGGAAATAGGAAAGCCGCCAAACTCACATCTTGCACTAAAACAAAGTTACTGGTGTTCTAGTGGCTAGTGGCTAGTGGCTAGGGCGTGTCATCAATTAGGTAAACTTAGGTAAAGTAACAAAGTAGTAAGGCGATGACAACCAGAAGGTATGCTCTGCGAGATGACCAGTGGGAGCGAATTAAAGACATCCTACCAGGACGAGATGGTTCTGTGGGTGTCACAGCAAAAGATAATCGATTGTTTATCGAAGCAGTGCTATATCGATATCGCTCTGGCAGCGCGTGGAGAGACTTACCCGCTCGATTTGGAGATTTTCGAGTGGTACACACCAGGTTGAGTCGATGGGCAAAAACAGGTATATGGGAGCAAGTATTTCAACATTTGGCAGCCGAGGCTGATAATGAATATGCCATGATTGATGCAACAATTGTCCGCGCACACCAACACAGTGCGGGGGCAAAAAAAGGGGGGAGCCAAACGACGAAGCAATTGGTCGAAGTAAAGGAGGTTTGAGTACTAAAATTCATGCAACTACTGACGCACTTGGTAATCCATTGAGTTTTCATTTGACACGCCCGACAAGCCTGTGACTTAGATGGAGCGGATCTACTACTACCTAAATTGGCTGCTGACATTATACTGGCAGACAAAGGGTATGATGCAGACAAACGTGTGATTGAGCTATTGCAATCTCAGGATAAAACTGCCGTGATTCCACCCAAATGCAATCGAATTAAACCTCGTGAGTATGACAAAGATTTGGATAAAGCTAGACATCTAATTGAAAACTTTTTTGCCAAGCTCAAGCAGTATCGAGCTATTGCTACTCGTTATGATAAGCGCGCTGTCAACTTTCTGGGTGCTATTTATCTTGCCGCTTCTGTCATCTGGCTCAATTGATGACACGCCCTAGCACGATTCGATAATCGTAAGCCGAGCCGATTGCCATTAAATTCGATAGATAATGTAGTTGAACTTCTTGATATGACTTATTACCTGCTTCTTCAAAGACTTTGGGTTGAAGTTTCAGCAGCAGACTACCGACGTATCGACGATCGACTTTGATGCGATCGCGGTTGGAAGAGTGAACGGCAGACGGATAGCGCATCATTACGCTAGTTGGATGCAGTCGCGTCCGCACGTTTTCGCCGATTGTCCCCTTTTGCAGATTGAATTCGATGATTTGTGGAGCTGGCTCTGGTGCGAGTTCTTCTACACGATCGTTAAAGCGATTAAGTTCTTTCCAGCAGTGCTGCCAAACTTCCTCACCAGATAGGGGTGTAGCTTTGAGTTGAAGTTTATCTCTAAATAAATTAGACCACTCAAAAAAGCCCTGCTCATAGGCATTTAGGAGAATCGCATCGATCGTTTGTTGGCGAACTTCCTCGATCGAACCTGACAGCCTTTGATACCATAGGGTACTGAATTTGATGATTTTCTCGATTAACTTTTGCTCTCGCGCTCCTAAGTTAGGGGTAAAAGTGCCCATCAAAAATACTTGGTGAGGGCGGCGTTGACCGCTATTGTCGAGATTCTGTAAAATTAGCATTTCTTCAGCAATTAATGGCTGAGATTGAGGCGATGCCGTTTCAAATTGAGCTATTAATTCATTCAGGCGGTCGGTGCGATCTGAGAATGATTGAAATTCAACGCGCAACTTTTCGCCTATCGGTAATTCGTGCCCTAGAGATGCGATCGAGTTAACGATCGATTTAGCTGCCACTTCGCCAAAATCATCATGAATGCCTGGGCATTCCCAAATAAATCGCAATGGGAGCATCCCACTTTTTATTCGATCGGGACAAGTAAACCTTTTGTACTAGTGGAAGGATTAAGGAATTTACCTCTAGATCGAGCAGATCGAGCATAATGCTGAGATAATTAAAGCGAGTAAATTCAAGGTAATGTGA
>NZ_JANMZA010000040.1:0-17385 GCF_031382685.1 Chamaesiphon sp. OTE_8_metabat_110
ATAGCTATTAATTGGCGCATTTGCGGCACGCAATCTGGCAATTTCCCATTCATCTAGATCCCCACTGGCAAAAATATCGACATTGGGTAATATTTCGCCGATCCGCCGACGATTGCTCATCAAGAGATTATTAGCTGGTTAGCATCACAATTCGATCTTGTGGCAGTTTGGGCAGCGGATAATCCGTTTAAAATGCATGGAGCATCTCTAGAACAGCGATCGCAAATGCTGGAGTTGTTAATTAAGGAAATCGATCCGCTAATTAGTCAACATGCCCAAGTCTATCGCAGTTTAAGTAGTAAGCGCACAATCGAAACCCTCGCAACTGCCAAAACAATTTGGAACAATAGTGAATTTATTCTTACCGTTGGTGCCGACTTAATTACACAGTTGCCAAAATGGTATCAGGCAAAACAACTATTGAGTCAAGTTGAATTATTAATTGTGCCACGGACTGGCAATCGAATTGAATCGATCGATCTCCAAAGACTGACAGCTATAGGCGCAAAAATTACGATTGCTCCATTAGCCACACCCCTGATTTCATCTACATTGTTTCGGGAGAGTCATTCAATTCAAGGTTTGACACCTAGAGTAGCAACATATATTCATCAACACAACCTATATTCTATTAACGAGCCGCAGGGCTTTAAATCCTCCATTTTTTAGATAAGTTGTTGTTATGGTGGGATTCAAATCTCCATTCTAACAACCCAATTTTCTGCTTGGTGCGCTGTCTTGTCGTTTTTTTATTAGGGGGGAACCCCCGAATAAAAACGCCGCTAAACCGTCGGGAAACCCGACGAGCGCGAATCGCTATCCCCTCATTTGCTCGTGCGTTTACCCAAGCAGTTAAGATTATTTCTAGTTCGATCGATTCAAGTCCTCCTTATGGGCTGTGTGCTGATATTTTCGACTAGTGTTTACGCTCACAAAATCGAGCCAAATTGGTTGGATGTTACTAATAATACCGTCGAGCTAGCGAAACTCGATCGCGCCTTTGATGGTTATCGGATCGTCCAGATTACCGATCTACACTCAGGAGATGGGATCGATCGTACTCAACTAGAAAAAGTTGTCGAAACCGTCAATGCTCAGAAACCAGATCTGGTAGTCATTACTGGGGATCATATCAGTCGATTGCCGAGGCAACATCTCGAATTATTAGATACGCTCGCCAAATTGCAGCCTCGCGATCTGACGATTTCGATCCTCGGCAATCACGATGTCCACAACGATCCGACGCCAGTTCGCGCCGCCATCAAGCAAGCCGGAATTACCTTACTCGAAAATGAGATCTACACCATCAAACGCGGTGACGCGACATTGCATATTGCTGGCGTAGGCGATGTCTTTTTCGGGCAAGCTAAACTCGATCGAGTTTTAGCGCAATTACCAGCTACTGGAGCCGCCATCATGCTCGCCCACGAGCCAGATTTTGCCGATGAAACCGCTGCCACTGGCAGGTTTGGACTTCAACTATCGGGGCACTCCCACGGCGGACAAATTCGGGTTCCTTTTTATGACGGATATCTACCAGAATTGGCGCGTAACTATCCCATCGGACGCTATCAAGTCAAGGATATGGTGCAGTACACCAGTCGCGGCATCGGCACGATCAAACTCTACGCCCGGTTTAACTGTCGTCCAGAAATTTCGGTGTTTAATTTAGTTTCTAGTAGCTAGCGGCTGGTAAGGTAGGGGATAGTGAATAGTGGATAGTGAATAGTGGATAGGTAGCAAGGTAATTGTTAGAGATCGAGGCTAAACTGCCAATATTGCATAGACAACACGAAAGTTGAGGAACTATGGGGTTCGATCTAGTTCAATTGCTCCGCAGGAGAACTTACACTCACAATTGACAACGCTCAACACACAAGTATCGACGCTCTAATCCCTCCACTATCCACTATCCACTATCCACTATCCACTATCCCCTCCTATGGCATCTATTCGTGAATTGCATCATCAGCTTGTCACCAAACAACGATCGGCAG
The DNA here is from genome assembly GCF_031382685.1 of Chamaesiphon sp. OTE_8_metabat_110. NCBI lineage: Bacteria > Bacillati > Cyanobacteriota > Cyanophyceae > Gomontiellales > Chamaesiphonaceae > Chamaesiphon > Chamaesiphon sp. OTE_8_metabat_110. The sequence continues at coordinate 1,998 of NZ_JANMZA010000040.1, forward strand.
TAGAAATCGCTACAGAAGCGATCGATCGCGTGGAGAAACTCGAACCCAAATTGCGAAGTTTCTTGCGGACAACACCCACCCAAGCGTTAGAGCAGGCACGACTAGTAGATGCCAAAATCGCTGCTGGCGAAGATATTCCCCTACTGGCGGGGATTCCGATCGCGCTCAAAGATAACATGTGTACCCAGGGGATTGAGACTACCTGCGGCTCCAAGATTTTAGCGGGATTCGTGCCGCCTTATGAATCCACCGTCACTCAGAAGCTCAAAGATCTCGGCGCGGTATCGCTAGGTAAAACCAACCTCGACGAATTTGCGATGGGTAGTTCTACTGAAAATTCTGCCTATCAAGTCACCGCCAATCCTTGGGATCTAGAACGCGTACCGGGCGGATCGTCAGGCGGTTCGGCGGCGGCTGTAGCTGGGTCAGAATGCGTTGTATCGCTCGGTTCCGATACGGGTGGATCGATTCGTCAACCTGCGGCTTTTTGTGGCGTGGTGGGGCTAAAACCGACCTATGGATTGGTATCGAGATTTGGCTTGGTGGCTTATGCCTCTTCGTTGGATCAAATCGGGCCATTTGCGCGGACGGTTGAAGATGCGGCGATTTTGCTCGAAGCGATCGCGGGTTATGACTCCAAAGACTCTACCAGTCTCAAAATTGAGATTCCAAAATATTCCCAATTACTCACCCCAGATTTACCCAAAGGTTTAAAAATCGGCGTGATTACCGAAACTTTTGGTGAAGGTTTAGATCCGCAAGTTGCTGAATCCGTCCGCTGCGCGATCGAGCATTTCCGTTCTTTGGGTGCCGAAGTCCAAGAAATTTCTTGTCCCCGCTTCCGCTATGGCTTGCCCACTTATTACGTGATTGCCCCCTCCGAAGCATCGGCAAATTTAGCCCGCTATGATGGCGTCAAATACGGATTTAGAGCCGATGCCGACAATCTGATGTCCATGTATACCCAGACGAGAGCTGCTGGATTTGGAGCCGAAGTCAAACGCCGAATCATGCTCGGTACCTATGCGCTCTCAGCGGGTTATTACGACGCCTACTACCTCAAAGCTCAAAAGGTGCGGACGCTGATTAAAGAAGACTTTGAAGCAGCATTTAGTCAAGTAGATATCCTGATTACCCCAACGGCACCCACGACGGCTTTTAAAGCTGGCGAAAAAACAGCCGATCCATTGAGTATGTATCTCTCCGACTTGATGACAATTCCCGTCAATCTGGCTGGCTTACCTGGTATTAGTATCCCTTGTGGTTTTGATGATAAAGGAATGCCGATCGGACTACAACTACTGAGTAATGTCCTGCGTGAGGATCTGTTGCTCCAAGTTGCCCACGTCTACGAACAGTCTACCGAATGGCACAAGAAGTCGCCACAACTGATTTAGAAACAAATATACAAATCTATCGCGCCAACAGGAGGTAGGGGTAATTCATGAATTACCCCTACCTCCTGCTGGAATACAAACGCGGTAACTCCTAGCCTAACTAATATAAAGATTTAGCCCGCTGGCACCTGCTCAACCCAGTACCTTTCGTAAAAAAGCTAACTGTTCTGGAACGATCCGATAGTAGATCCACGTTCCTCTGCGCTCCTTCGTCAGCAAACCCGCCTCATACATCACCTTGAGGTGGTGGCTCACAGTGGGCTGCGATAGTCCCAACGACTCCACTAACTCGCAAGCGCAGACTTCTCCACCGGGCTGCGCCGCGATCGAACTCAATAACAATAGTCGCGCTGGCTCGCCCAATACTCGAAATAAAACCGCGACTCCCGCAGCTTCGGCGGCGGTTAGATTACCCGCTAGTAATGGCGGACAGCAGGAAGTAGAAAGCTGTAAAGGTGTCATAAATTCTATATTGACACAAATCGATGTATGTTGATAAGATATCGATATTCATCAATATCGATGCAAGTCGATATTGATGAAACATTCCCGCGAATTGTTAGCAAAATTTGTCTGTACCTTTGTGCTGATTTTTGCTGGTACAGGTGAGGTGATGGTCGATCGATTCAGCATCGTCTGTGGCGCAGTAGTAACGACATTAATTTACAGCCTCGGTCACATTAGTGGCGATTTAAAACTTCAAAAACAAGAGGAAAACAGATGACAGTTCGGGTGGGCATCAATGGATTTGGACGGATTGGACGGCTAGATTTGCGGGCGGCGTGGGGGTGGCCGGAACTAGAATTCGTGCATATCAATGAGGTGAAAGGTGGGGCTGAGGCTGCCGCTCACCTGCTGAAGTTCGATTCTGTCCACGGACGTTGGGCACCAGAAGTAACAGCGGAGAACGGGAAAGTCACGATCGATGGTAAACCCCTGACTTTTAGCGAACATGCGAAACCTGGAGATGTACCTTGGCAAGATTTGGGTGTCGATTTGGTACTGGAATGCTCTGGTAAGTTTAGAACTCCCGAAACCCTCGATCCTTATTTCAAGAGGGGTGTGCGAAAGGTAATTGTAGCGGCTCCAGTGAAGCAATCAGCCCTAAATATCGTAATGGGAGTCAATGATGGGCTGTATGAGCCGGATAAACATCATCTGCTCACGGCTGCCTCCTGCACTACTAATTGTCTAGCTCCAGTAGTGAAGGTAATTAATGAAGGCTTGGGGATTAAGCATGGCATGATTACCACCATCCATGACAATACCAACACGCAAACGATCGTCGATGCACCGCACAAAGATTTGCGTCGGGCTAGAGCTACCAGTTTATCGCTGATTCCGACATCTACTGGATCGGCAACCGCGATCGGGTTAATTTATCCCGAACTCAATGGCAAACTCAATGGTTTGGCGGTACGGGTACCATTACTCAATGCTTCCCTGACAGATTGTGTATTTGAAGTAATGCGATCGACCACCGTCGCCGAAGTCAATCAACTACTCAAGACAGCTTCCGAGCAAGAGCCGCTCAAGGGTATTTTAGGCTATGAGGAGCGTCCGCTAGTCTCGATCGACTACAAAGACGACCCCCGCTCTGGGATTATCGACGCGCTCTCGACGATGGTAGTGAATGAGACTCAAGTAAAAATCTTGGCTTGGTACGACAACGAATGGGGCTACGCCAATCGGATGGTCGAACTCGCTCGGAAGGTGGCTCTAAGTATGGATTAGTTTCGTTCGATTACCGCACTCGATTGAAATCGGCGCTAATGATACGAAGTCCGCCTACGCGGACTAGGTAATCAGTCCGCGTAGAATTTTGTAGGGTGGGTACTGCCCACCGCCATAGATTATGGCTGAAACCTAGCTGGTGGGCACTGCCCACCCTACTGGGACGACTAGCAATATGTTTGACGATCGCTTTACCCACATTTTTAGTCGTGTCGAGCCACTACTGAGACGACACGACTAAAACTGTGGGCATTCAGAACTCTGGAAAATACAATCAGTAACATTTTGAGAGATCGCTTTACCCACATTTTTAGTCGTGTCGAGCCACTACTACCTCTAATATTTCAGTCCGCGAAGGCGGACTTTGCATCATGAGCGGAGACTTCAGTCTCCAGGCTTTTCTTAATCCCGAACTCACATTCAGTATTAAATCGTCCACTTATTCTTTACCTTGTGCAGTCATGGATTCTACTACAGCTTCCAGCGCCAATTTCAAGAACTATGTACTCGTAACATTAGCCTACTGGGGCTTCACCATCACCGATGGTGCCCTGCGAATGCTGGTGCTGCTCTACTTTTACAACATTGGCTACACCCCCATCCAAATCGCGTCTCTGTTCCTGTTCTACGAAGTCTTCGGTGTAGTCACCAACTTTTTTGGCGGTTGGATCGGCTCCCAGTTTGGACTGAAAGTGACACTGTATACGGGGATTGGATTACAGGTGATTTCGCTGGTGATTTTGTCCTTCCTAGATCCGGCTTGGACACAGTGGATTGCCGTCCCGTATGTGATGGTTGCTCAAGCATTTTCGGGGGTTGCTAAAGACTTGACCAAAATGAGTTCCAAGAGTGCGATCCGGCTGGTGGTGCCTCAAGATGCTCAGTCATCGCTATTCAAATGGGTGGCAGTGCTGACAGGTTCCAAGAACGCGCTCAAGGGGGCGGGTTTCTTTATTGGTGGTGCCTTACTGACTTCGGTGGGTTTTGTTCATTCCTTATGGATTATGGCAGGTGGACTAGCTTTAATCATGTTCTCTGGGCTATTGCTGCCCAAGGGGATGGGCAAAATCAAGAAAAAGGTCAAATTTAGCCAGCTCTTCTCGAAGAGCCGTGAAATCAATATTCTCTCGGCTGCGCGGTTCTTTCTATTTGGCTCCAGAGATGTCTGGTTTGTGGTGGGGTTGCCAGTCTTTTTACGAGGACAGTTGAACTGGTCTTTCGCTCAGGTAGGGGGCTTCTTGGCTTGTTGGGTGATTGGTTACGGCATCATTCAATTTTCGGCACCAGCCCTGCTGAAAAGATTTGGATCGGGACAGCCACCAGGATCGAAGACGATCCAGTTTTGGACATTTACGCTCGTGGGAGTCCCAGCCGCGATCGCGATTGCCCTCCAATTAAACGTCCCGCCGAATATTGCCATTGTCGGTGGACTCTGTATTTTCGGGGTGGTATTTGCTTTTAACTCAGCAGTTCATTCTTACTTGGTATTAGCCTTTACCGACGATGACAAGGTGGCTTTGAATGTGGGCTTTTACTATATGGCAAACTCTGGCGGTCGGTTGGCAGGGACGGTATTATCGGGGCTAGTTTATCAGTTTTACGGGCTGGCGGGCTGTTTGTGGACATCTGCGTTCTTTGTATTGGGAGCAGCACTAGTGACGCTAAAATTACCCGATCCTCAGCCGAGTAACGCGATCGCCTGGAAAGCTGGCGACGGCGATTAATTTTAATGACAAACGTACATATTTTTGAATCAACAAGGAACCGCTCGCGATGAACGCAACAGTAAAAAAATTCGCAACAGTTTTAGGAATGCTAGCGGTAACAGTCAGTACCACCGCAACAGCCAGCCCATCCGCCCACAGCCAATTGCTAGCGCAAGGGACTGATGGCGACGCCGGAAAAGCCACAACACCAATAGTTAATATTGATGGTTCGAGTACGGTGTATCCGATTACTCAGGCGATCGTCAGGCTATTTGAAGCAGATCCCCGTAATAAAGGGCAGGTTGAGGTTAAAGTCTCCGGTACCACAGGCGGGTTTGAGAAATTCTGCGCTGGTAAAACCGACATCAGTAATGCTTCGCGACCAATTTTGCTAGCAGAGATGGAAACTTGCAAGAAAAATGGGGTGAGATACATGGAGTTTCCGATCGCTTTTGACGCGTTGACGATCGCCATCAATCCCCAAAATGACTGGGCAAAAGATATCACCGTCGCCGAATTGAAAAAGCTGTGGGAACCTGCTGCACAGGGCAAAATCCTCCGCTGGAAACAAGTACGAGCCTCTTGGCCCGATCGACCCATTAAACTATTTGGGGCAGGTGAAAAGTCTGGTACTTTCGATTATTTTAATGAAGCGATCGTCGGAAAATCCAAAGCTACTCGTAAAGACTATACCGCCAGTGAAGATGACGAAGCCTTGGTAGACGGAATTAGTAAAGATCCCAATGCTCTAGGTTATTTTGGTTATGCCTATTACCAAGAAAACCAAAGTAAGTTGAAACTATTAGCAGTTGACAACGGCAAAGGGGCAATCTTACCATCAACTCAAACCGTAGAAAAAAATCAATATCAGCCACTCTCTAGACCGCTGTTTATTTATGTAAATCTCCGCTCTAGTACTAATCGCCAGGTACTAGGTAAATTTGTCAGGCTATATATTAATAAAGTCTCGACAGTAGCTGATTCGGTTGGGTACGTGGCTTTGCCAGACAAAGTTAGAGATATTAACTTCATCAACTTTAATCGCGGTAAAACAGGCACGGTATTTTCTGGTAAAGCTAGGATTAACTCAAAAATTTCAGATTTATTACCAAAGAAACCAGTTTATTAGTTGTTAATTTAGAGTAGGGGCCATTCATGAATTGCCCCTACTCTAAATTTCAGAAATTTAGGGCGGTTCTCTGCAAGAGAATCGCTCATCCTGTCACCTGTAGAAATTAAAACCAATGGAGCAGCAAACTCAACCAATTGTCGAGAACTTATGGTGGGTAATTCCTGGCAAACTAGCAGGAGTGCGGAAGCCAACGGCAGAGGAATTGAAAGAGTTACAAACAGTGGGAATTGGGGCGATCGTCTCAGTAATGCACGATCGATCTAATCTGGAATTATACGATCGGGAAAATATTCCGCACTTATGGCTGCCGATCCAGATTGCTAGTTCGCCCAGTCGATCGCAAGTCGCAGAATTAATCGATTTTGTCGATCGATATCATCGCCAAGGTGTGGGGACTGCCATTCATTGTACGGGTGGATTACACCGAACGGGGACGATGTTGGCGGCTTATTTGATTTTGAATGGTGCGTCTGCTGAAGATGCGATCGAGAAGATCGCGTCTGCAAACCCACAGGCGGTGCTAGAACTAGCACAGACAGTCTTTTTACGTTCGCTAGCAGCGGAGAATAGTTAAAAGAAACTGCTAATAACGGTAAGTTTAAATCGATCGACTCTGATTAAAGTCACATAGAAGTTCAAACTGATGGAACCGCAATCGATCGAGCCAATTGTCAAAAATTTATGGTGGGTAATTCCTGGTAAATTGGCAGGAGACATTTACTTTGTCGTGATGTTTTTGGTAAGTTTCTATATGGCGTGGCGGATTAAGACAGATTACGCCAGAGCCGCCAGTGTAGCATTTACCTCGGCGGGTAACAATTTTGAATTAGCGATCGCCGTCGCCATTGCCGTGTTTGGAATTAACTCTGGAGTAGCACTTGCCGCTGTGGTCGGCCCGCTAGTAAAAGTCCCAGTGTTAATCGGTCTGGTTAATGTGTCCTTTTGGTTGCAGCGGAAGTTTTTTACAGTGCGGACATTATAAATTTCCTGTTGATGTTTGCAATTCCCCTCTCGCTCGATCGCGACGTAATGTATAGAGAGTTAATAAAGTAAATAATCCCGTTCCAGCTAGATATTTGATCGGACTGGGAATAAATTCTTGAGGTGAAAAGAAGCCTTCGATCGCCCCCGCAATTAGGAGCATCGGGACGATACCCATAACTAGTTGTGCGGCTTGGACGCCATAGATTCGGAGTGCATCGCGCCGACGATAACGACCGGGAAATAACAGTCCTCTAGCTATTAATAAGCCAGCACCACCAGCAATAAAAATTGCAGGTAATTCTAGAGATCCATGCGGAAATACAAATGCCCAAAATGGATAAGCTAAACCATTTTGACCGACTAAAGTGGCGACAGCACCGATGAGAATACCATTATAAAAAAGTGCGTAAATCGTCCACAATCCAGCAAGAATTCCGCCGCCAACCATCCGAAAGGCAACGCTGAGATTATTAATTGCAATACTACTAGCGGCAAACGGTTCGGTGCCGATAATCGACCCCATCCAGAGCTGGTTTCGATCGCGGACTTTTTCTATCATCGATTGCGGTACGACTAGAGACATAAAGCTGGCATCTTGCCATGCAAACCACCAAGCGATGAGGGCACCAACCATGAATAAGGCAAAGGCAATTGTCGTATAAGCCCAAGTTTCGCGTAAAACTTGGGGTAATTTCCAGCGATAAAAGTCGAGGACTTCACGCAATTCTTGGCGTCTGGAACCACGATAAACTTGACTATAAGCGCGAGTTGTGAGTGCTTGGAGTTCTTGGACGATCGTTTGACCGATTTGATTGGTATTGGCTCGCGCCAAATCTGCTGCTACCGATCGATACAAGCTCGCTAGCGTCCCGATTTCCTTCGCAGTTAAGGCTTTTATCCCCTTTTGCTCCGAGCGTTGGAGTAAAATATCGAGTTCTTGCCATTGAGCCTGTCGGCGAGCGATCCAGCGTTGAATATTCATTAGAGCAATCGATAATCGATAATTAATAATTAAACATTTGGAAGATATCCACTACACGATCGATCGGGCTTCAGCCATTGTTGACAAAACCGCTATTAATGACAACATTAACAATAGAAGATCGATCGTCAATTATTAATTATTAATTATTTAAAGTATGCCAAACAAATGTAGTGGCCCGCGACCGCTCATAAGTTCTACGACGATCCCAATAAATCCTAACATTGCCAGCCGACCATTCCAAACTTCCGCTGCTGTCGTCAGACCCATCTCCCATTTTTCTTGAGGATACATCTTGATCTTCTTCTTCATCTGGGTCACTCGGGCGATATCCAAGCTAGGAGCCTTAGCCGCTGCGAGGACGATATCTACTAGCGTCTGGATGAATATCGGATTAGTATCCAATGCGGGTACGCGGTTGAAGACGTGAACCCCAGCTTCTTCGGCGATTTCGCGATATTCGATGTCGATTTCTTCGAGGGTTTCGATATGCTCGGAAACAAAGCTAATCGGCACTACAACTAACTCCCCAACACCCTTGCTAGCTAATCCAACGATCGCGTCTTCGGTATAGGGTTGCAGCCATTCTACGGGGCCGACTTTACTTTGATATGCTAGGGAATGATCGTTTTTTCGTCCCAATGTCTGCATAATCAGCTTGGTACAGTCTTCAATCTCGGCTTGGTAAGGATCGCCAGCCTCTTTGATGTAGCTGACCGGAACGCCATGAGCGCTAAAAAACACATGCGCCTCGTCGGGGTGGGGGCATTTATCAATTTGAGCGGCGATTAGTTCGGTCATCGCCTGTAGATAGCCAGGTTCCTTATACCAGTCAGCAACTACCGTATATTGAGCTGGCTTGAGATGGGGATTTTCGCTCCAGATTTTTTCGATTAGTCTAAAGCTAGAACCGCTAGTGCTAATGGAAAACTGTGGATATAAGGGCAGAATCACGAGTTGCTCGATCCCATCTTGCTTGATTTGCGTTAGCGCATCTTCGGTAAAGGGGTGCCAATAGCGCATCCCAATATAAACTTTTGCATCTTCACCCTGCGATCGCAATCCAGCTTCTAAGGCGCGAGCTTGCTCTTCAGTAATGCGGCGCAATGGCGACCCGCCACCAATCTTCTGATAATTAGCTTGAGATTTCTTGGCTCGGGAAGTAGAAATGATCCAAGCTAGCGGTTTTTGGAGCGCTGCAATTGGAATCCGAATAATTTCAGGGTCGGAAAACAGGTTAAACAAGAACGGACGCACATCCGATAATTGCTCCGGTCCGCCCAAATTTAGCAGTAAAACCCCTAATCGACCCATGACGGCTGTGTTTTCCCAGTATGTTGCAAATTCTTCATTAATTTTAACAATTATCTGGTTTGAACGGTAGCGGTTTAGCATCGCCGATACATAAATTTAATTTTAATTTGGCGGTCTTGCCGATAAGTTGACAGCTAGTTTCAGAGTATTGTCGATCTGTCAAGTAGATCCCAGACGTCTTCGCGATCGATGTTCCCGCAATGGCAGTCGTTTTGCCTTGGTTGGTCGATCGATAAATTCAGGATATGTAGCTGAGATCTTACGCTGACTCAGAAGATCGCAATCCTCGCTATTCGTTGGCGGAGCCTATCCGCTGGATAATGGCATCACAAGCAGTTTTCACCCCATTTTCGGTGTGAAGAATCCGTCCGACTGCTGCCGCTCTGGTGGCATATTGGGGGTTCTCTAATAATGCTCGCAATTCCCTGGCTACTCGCGCCCCTGTATACTGCGATCGCGCAATTGTCCGCGATGTTCCCAACCGTTCGATTCGTGCCGCGTTATCTGGTTGGTCGTTAGCGTATGGCGTGACGATTGTGGGACGACCAGAACGGAGAGCCTGAGCCGTTGTCCCGATCCCACCCTGATGGACGATTGCGCTGGCATAAGGGAAAATTTGAGAATAGGGCGCATAGTCAATTGCAATAATATCTGGTGTCAGATCTTTTGGAAGTGGATTGTCCCCAATCAATAAAACAGCACGGCGATTTAACTCTCTGGCGGCGCGAATACTTTCTGGGTAAAAGTTACCAGGTACATTCACCGCCGCAGTACCTAGCGTAAATACAATTGGAGCCTCGCCAGTTTTTAAAAACCGTTGAAGTTCTGGTGCGAGTTCGACCATATAGCGATCGCGATCGCCATCGTAAAATGTAAATCCAGTCACGATCGTATTTTGCGGCCAATCAGGTTGCGGCTGTGCTAATACTGAAGAAAATAGTGCCAACACCAGATCGGGAGAACACCTATTTTCGACAAGAACATTGCCATTTATCGGCGGCAATCCGAGTTCGTTTCTAAGTTGATGAATGGGTTTTCCCCAAGATTTAGTAACTGCTATTATTATTTGTTTAATTGCTCGATTGAAAGTAACCCCCAATTTCGTTAACCGATCTGCAAATGGAAGTAAAGGTAGCACTGATGGATCGTAACTAGAGAAAAAAGCAGCAGGCGCAAGTGTAGATGTTGCCCACCGAATCCCCAATTTTTCGGCAACCATTGGTGCTACATATACTAATTCACCACTAACGATAAAGTCCGCATCTTTGGCACTAGCCATCAAATCGTCATAAGTATCCCGTAAATTTGGCAGTACCCACTTACGGATGATATATTCCGAACCCGTTTTCAAATCCATCATTTGCGCCAGTATTTGCAGCTCATCTGTCCTAGGCAGATCGGGACGCAGCCGATGAAACTCAAACCCCAAGGCGGCAATTTTGGCTTGATATGTTTGATGGGTAACAAAGACGATATCGTGTCCGCGCTGACGTAATTCTAGTGCGATCGCGATTTGCGGATGCAAATCTCCCAATGAACCCATCGTCGTTACCACAATCCGACTCATGCTTTTTCTCCCTTACTCTGACTCCAGCATTTCTTCAACACTCAAGCCGATATCACTTGCAATCTGTCTGAGCAAACGAGGAGAGATATCTCTCCCTTTGTGAAATGGAACTGTAGTTCCTCTTCCGTCTTCGTGTCTAAACTGTTTATGCAAACCTCTTTGGCGCACCTCTACAAAATCCAGATTTTCTAAAATTCTTACAACTTCTTGGGGCTTGAGAACCGGAATATTACTCATAAATCAAGCAACCGTAATCTGTTGTGTACCTACAAATTCCGTCTCGAATACCAAATTTTCATCTTCTAAGAGCATCTCGATTACTTCACGAAGATTCTCTTGTAATTCATCTAATGTCTCGGCTTGAGAATGTGCCCCTGGAAATCCTGGTACATAACCCACATAAAGGTTCAGATCGGGATCCCGCTCAATAATCGCCGTAAATATTTTCATGATTTAATTTGATGCTTTTAGTCGATCGTTAAATTCAGGATATTTATCTAAATCCTACGCTGATTCCAAATCTGGTATTCATAGCCAAGTTCCTTCTACGCGTAATCGATTTAACTACGAACGATTAACGAAATTGTGTCGCGATCGAGAACAGCAAGCGCATCCTGAATAGTATCGACTTCTTGAGTTTCTAATAATGACTCCCCACATTGCTCACATACCCACGCCGGAATAGCATCCCATGAAATATGATAGCCATTTCTGTCAATACTAAAAGGTGCGGTTCCTTTCTTCATCTGCGCTTTGCAGTATAAGCATTCCATCTTTAAAGCCTCTCTCTAAAATCTGGTGTCCACTGAATTAGATTTGGGAGATATGTGGTGATAATAGCTAAATATTCATCCTTGGGAGCGCACATAACATGAATGTATCGACTATTCATGACACATCCCAATATTAAACAACTGTGACCTCTGGTATCTTCAGGATAATCCTCAATCACCTCACCTGTCATGATGACCTCTTCAACATCTTTTGTCGTAATCATTCGATCTGGGCGAGACATTTGCCGAATCGTATGAGGCAGAAATAATAATCGTTTGTCTGCTGCTAGTCTAACCTGCTCTAAGATGTCTGTGATGTAGATATCTCAACTATTTTCATGTTTGAAATCTACCTAAATCCCCATCTCCAAAAGGAGACAGGGACGATTCGGCAAAGCTGTTCGCATAGCGTCTGCCTTCGCAGAGGCTACGCCAACGAATCCTAACCTACCAACTCTAATCCCCGCTTACAAATCGCCTGAGCAGTGATGCCGTTAAATGCCATCAATTGACCCGCTGTAGCCGTAGTTTCCCCACGCTTCCAGGCAAAGGTATCGCGAGGTGAGTTCGATCGCAACATCACAGGTTCTAACATTGCCGGAGCGCCACCTGTAACGCCAATTAAGGCACTGCCACCGAAGATTTCGGCAAACTTAGCATCACTTAAAAAACCACCGTCAGGTTCGCTACAGGTATCCCAGGCGACATCGGTAGGGCGATAGAGACGACGGGGATTGATAATCGAGACGATTTTTGAACCGATGCCTTCGGTTTTTAAAAACGCAGCCGCCTCAAACGCTGGTGCTAGCGTCATGTCGCCGATAACTGCGAAGACTACTTGCTTATCGCCAGCGGTGTCTTGTAAGACTACCGCGCCATCTTCTAAGCCTTGACAAGTTTGGGCAAAGGTGGTGCGGATGGGTAAGGGTGATTTACTCGCGGTAATTACTACGCCTTTATTTTGGGTGGTTAATGCCCAGTCATAACAGACTTGGATACTATTGGCATCGGGGGGGAAGACGGGGAAGACGTTACCATTCCGCATCATTGAGGCGAAGTAGGCTTCGATTTCAGGGCGTTGGTGCGTCCAGCCGTTGCGTCCCTGTTCGAGTGCGCCTGCGGTGTAGAGGGTAATTGTCGAAGGTGTGGGACGGCGGAGTTCTGCCATTGCTTGGGTGACGGTTTGCCAGATGGGTAAACCATTGATCGCGAAGGATTCGTAGGAACACCATAGTGTACGCGCACCCATGAGGGCAAGTCCAGCCGCGAGTCCCGCACAAGCATCTTCACTCAAGGGTTCGTAGACTTGCCCGTTGGGTGCTTGGAAATATAAGTCGTCGGTGGTGGGGTGGATGATTTTGAGGGCTTGGTTGATATTGGCAATCCCGGAAGCTTCATTCCCATCGGCATTACTAACGATGAAGTTTTTATCCTGTTGTCCGACGTAACCAACCAATCGTCCCATCGCCGTAGTCGATACTTTGGCTTCACCTGCTGCGTATTCTTCCAGGGGTAGCGTTCCGAGACTAGGGACTGGAAATACCGATTCGGTAGTGGCGACTGTAGATGAAGATCCACCACCAGCGCGTTCGCAGTTAGTCCGTACCAATTCCCATGCTTCGACAGAGAGGGAACGATTTTTCAAACCAGTAATAATGTCAGCATTATCGAGGGTGTGATGAGCGTAAAGGTTATGAGATTTTGAACCCGTCGCGTGAACGCCTGCGCCTTTGAGTTGTTTGATAATGAAGACGGTTAATTTTCCACCGAGGGCAGATTTAGCTGCTTTATCGACACCAGCGAGAATAGCTTGCGTAAAAGCTAACCGTTTTTCGGCTGAGAATAAAGTACTATCGACATATTCACCAGCCTGATTGGTATCGTCAAAATCCTTGGCATTTACCATGATGACTTCATCGAAACCATTACCCTGCCAATAACCGAGCATCTCCTGGTTGGTTTTGGTAGACACCATACTATGATGCTCCTGCGAGTAACCATTCCACACCAAGACAGGTAAGAAATTAGTCACCGTCGGGAACGCGGTATGGAAATGCTGCATCGCACTGATAATATATGGCTCGCCCAAACCACCATCGCCGACGGTAAAGGGAAATAATTTACCTGTGTGCAATTTCGCCGCCGACATCGCAAAATGCTGACCTTGACCGAGTGGCCCTGCTGGCGCGAGAATACCAGGGATAAAGCCCGACAAGTGCCCGATTAGCCCATCTTTTTCGCGGAACTTATCGCGTAATTGTTGAACCGTATTGATGCCCATCGCTTCCAGCGACTTGTCGAGAAACATCGCACTATAAAATCCTGGTGCGTGATGTCCGACTTCCGTGAGAATATTCTTATGTCCCAGCATCACCAGTGAAGCGTAGACTTCAGCCTGACTGGCAAATCCGCCCGGATGTCCCGAAGCCTTACTCGCACAGATTTGCAGCGTCAGATAGCGCAGTGCGTCGGCATAGAGCAATGCTTGAAATGCAGCGGCGGGATCGTTGGCATCGGTGATGCTAGTTTGTCCAGATGCGATCGCGGGTGTCTTACCATAGGTATCGAAGCCTGGTAACTGTTCCCCAAAATACTGAATCCCTTCGGCAAATGCTGGAGTGCGAGCAGCAGTAGTCATAAATAATAGCGTTAAATATACGATCGACCTCCATTATCCGATGTCTGCGACCCTTACGGACGATCGTATAATTAAGATGTTGAATTCAATGCTTAATTTAATGTCGAATATCGATCTTCGCAATATTCACTCGCTCACCGACTTCAAGCGCAATGCCAATGCTTATGTCGAGCAACTCCAGGCGACACAGCTACCATTAGTGCTGACAGTTAATGGTAAAGCTGCGGTAGTAGTCCAAGAAGCTGGTGCTTTTCAGTCGCTAGTCGATCGCATCGCAGCGATGGAAACCGAACTAAAATCTTTTAGACTAGCACAACTGCGTCAAGATCTAGGAGCTGGTGTTCAGGAACTCGATCGAGGACAATCTACAACATATACTCTAGATAATCTCCACCAGTTATTTGATGAGATTAGAACTCAAGGTAGAGCGGATCTATAACAAGTTACATGAGTATTCAAATTCGGTTTTCTGAGAGTACAAAACAAAACTTGTCGATGATACCATTTATTCTGGATCGGTGGCGCATTTTGAATCGATCGATTAACTGCGCTACAATCGAACCAAATAATAATTATGACTCACATTACTTAAAAACAATGGCAGACCAAGAACTGTTGAATCGAATTACTACCAATCCTAAAGTCATGACAGGGAAGCCAGTCATCAGAGGAACGCGCTTGACTGTTGAATATATTTTAAATCTGCTCGCTCACGATACAACAGCGGCAGAGATTCTAGCAGAATATGAAGGCTTGGCAGAAGCTGATATTAAAGCCTGTCTCTTATTTGCATCTCGATCTCTTGAGAGTGCGAGTTTTATGCCGCTAGAGATGGAGACGGCTTAGGTGCGGTTTTTAGTAGATAAAAATGGTGGCTTAGTCGTGCCAAATTGGTTACGAAGTCAAGGGCATGAAGTATTTGCAGTTTACGAGAGCGCACGCGGTATTGATGATGATGCGGTAATTCAGAAGGCTTTTGATGAAGATTGGATTTTGATTAGCAGTGACAAGGACTTTGGTAATGGGAGCATCCCACTTTTTATTCGATCGGGACAAGTAAACCTTTTGTACTAGTGGAAGGATTAAGGAATTTACCTCTAGATCGAGCAGATCGAGCATAATGCTGAGATAATTAAAGCGAGTAAATTCAAGGTAATGTGA
>NZ_JANMZA010000051.1:0-4818 GCF_031382685.1 Chamaesiphon sp. OTE_8_metabat_110
GGAAACCCAATCACGACGGCGCGTACCGGGCGCGGTAACAGCCCCCGCTCCTTGCGTTTTTGGTTGATTTCTACGCCAACTGATTGAGCGGCTTTGGAGATTGCGACTACCCCCGTACCTTGCTGAGCATTGGCGAAAAATGGTTGTTCGCCTTGGGAGATAAACCATTCTAACCAAAGTTCTCGCACCGTTGGCGGGATCATATCGACCCGATTGAGAATCAGGAGTTTGTGTTTATTCCCAATCCAGTTGGTGAGGAGCGGATGATAAGTTGCCAAGGGAATGCGCGCATCGCGAACTTCCAGCACCACGTCAACTTTTTTGACCTGTTCTTGAAGTTGGCGTTCGGCTTTGGCAATATGTCCGGGATACCATTGAATCGCAGGTATAGGCATGGTCTTAAAGTAATTGAGAATTGAGAATTGAGAATTGAAAATTGGGTTTTTAGGGTGGGATTTAGACCCCACCCTAAAATCAATCCATCTAAGATGTGGATGATTTAAGCCCATGCTCTTTGTTAACGATGATTCAGTTACCAGTTTAACTGCTAGTCCCGGACTTAATTTGCTGGGTACATATCTGGTTTAGAGTCTACTCGATCGAGATTGTGTAAATATTTTGGCAGTTCGACGATCGGGCGATCGATTTTGTTTGATACTAAAGGGTTGAGGTAACTGGCGATCGGGATGATAGTCCGATCTGCGGTTCTAGATCTAGTCACGCAAATTTTATCAAAATGACACAGCAGACAGTCGTAATTACTGGAGCCTCATCAGGAGTAGGCTTATATACCGCCAAAGCAATGGCGCAACGCGGTTGGCATGTCATCATGGCATGTCGCGATCTACCCAAAGCTGAAACGGCGGCGCAGTCGGTAGGGATGTCGTTAGATAGTTACAGTATCATCCATATCGATCTGGGTTCACTAGAGAGCGTCCGCAAATTTGTGGCTGAGTTGCGATCGACGGGGAGGTCTTTAGACGCGCTCGTGTGTAATGCGGCGGTGTATTTACCATTGCTCAAAGAGCCAATGCGATCGCCAGAAGGCTACGAAATCAGTGTGGCGACCAATCATTTCGGTCATTTCCTGCTGTGTAATCTGTTCCTAGAGGACTTAAAAGCATCTTCGGCACCACAGAAGCGGTTAATTATGTTAGGCACTGTTACAGCCAATTCTAAAGAGCTTGGGGGCAAGATTCCGATCCCGGCACCTGCGGATTTGGGCGATTTGCAAGGATTGGCGGCGGGTTTCACAGCGCCGATCTCGATGATTGATGGTAAGCCATTTAAAGCTGGGAAGGCTTATAAGGATAGTAAGTTGTGCAATATGATGACCAGTCGCGAGTTGCACCGTCGCTATCATGAATCAACGGGGATTGTGTTTAATACGCTCTATCCTGGTTGCGTGGCGGATACACCGCTATTTCGGAATAGTTATCCGCTGTTTCAGAAGATTTTTCCGTGGTTCCAGAAGAATATTACTAAGGGTTATGTGAGTCAGGAGTTAGCTGGCGAGCGGGTGGCACAGGTGGTTGCCGATCCTCAGTTTGCTCAGTCGGGGGTGCATTGGAGTTGGGGCAATCGTCAACAAGCGGGACGGGAGGGTTTTGTGCAGGAGTTGTCGGAGCAGGCGAGTGATGATAAGGCGGTGAGGATGTGGGAGTTGAGTGGGAAGTTGGTGGGATTGGGGTAGTTGTAATCGCTCAACTAGTTACGCCACAAACCCGACTTTTTGGAAAAGTCGGGTTTGTAGTACCCACTGTTAAGTGAATTCGCGATAATGCTTGTTTGAAGCGGAGCGGCAAATGTTAGATATTAGTGGGTTTCGTTTTTCCTAGCGGAGGCAGAACCCGGATCTGGGGGTTCCGACCCCCAGCCCCCCCGTTGAAAGGCGGGACGCCGCCTCTCAAACTCTCCTGCGTAAGGTTCGATTTGTGTGAGGCGCAGTGCCTTAGACCTTCTGCAAGAGATCTGTAGGTTGGGTTTCATTCTTCAACCCAACCTACGACTTTCTATCCCATAGATCTACTAATTCGGCTTCGCTAGTCTGGTTGATGTAGTGGGGATACACGACCTCCTGAAAGAGTGTTTTGGTGTGGGGGAAGATTTTGGCTTGGACGACAGGATTGAAATCGCGATCGAGCGTGGCTTTTCGCATGGCTTGGCGTTCGGCTGGGGAATATTTTCCAAATTGGATGGTGGGAATCCAGGTGGAGTGAATCATCAAGCCGAGATTGATGTCGGGATGGCTCAAGCGGTAAATCGGTTTGCCTTTGAAGTCATCGGCATGAAATACCCAAATTTCGTCTTGGGCGACAGTATGCGGATTATGGGGTTCGGCATCGGACATGATGACACAGACAATATAACCGTGGGTGGCGGGATCTCGATCGGGCGGACATGGATCTTTGCTGGGGATAAACTGAGGACTCCGCGCCAAATAACCGATCGGAAATTCAAAACTATCGGCGATTTCCATCCGCTCGGTGTCGATTCTCAACAAGGTTGCTGGCATATCGGACTGTGGTAAACCCTCGACGGGGATGACTCGATTGTCCCGATCGCGATATGCTCGATAGATGCGTTTGGGAATTGTTTCCCAGGTAAAGCCCCAACCCATCCAGTACAAACTGGTAATTTTTTCGCCAGTTTCTAATTCGCTATCGCGGTTGAGGTTGCGGTGCGTGTTGACTGATACCGACCAGGTATTGCATTTACTGGGATTATCGCCAGTATCGCTGAGGAAGTTTGCTTTAATTACGGCACCTGTTTTAGCATCGATCGTATATCGCGCCACGCTATTAAGATCGACGGGTGCGGGTTGGAAGCCGCGAAATTCTTTTCGCAAACATTTGGTTTGTGTCACTGGCGGTAAGCCTTTATTTACGCCAGCTAATGCTTCGATGCCTTTCGTAATTGCGGGTGTATTTTCACAGTCGAGATTGACGGATTCATCGTACTCGCCGATCCATTCCGTGACATCCCAGCCCCCATTATGGGCGGACATGAGGGTAATCTTACCGTCGGGATTGCGGTAATCGGTGACGAAGTGGGAAACCTCGCGAGGGAGGACGATTTTGATGGCGGTAAGCGTCGCTGGTTTCCCAGCGGAGATGGGTTTGTCTAGATCCGATCGAGCGATCGAATACAAGTTAGCATAGGGCAATGGTTGCACTAATTTGAGAAACATTAATGACAGCCAGTAACCGATTTGCACGGAGTATTTACGGATGCCACCAAACAGAAAGGGTGCAAAAATTTGGGATAACTCGATCTTAAAGGCAATGTCGCCGACGATAATATAGTCTTCCGTCAACGCCATCTGATGAATCGCTTGCTGGATAATCACGGGTTCGCCATTGGGGAGAACCAGCCGCCATTTTTCAAAGCTTTGGCTGTCAAATCGATATCTCACTAAATTCGTAAACGCACCCCAAGGATTTTTGAGAAGTATGCCATCTAAACCGCGCCTAGCCTTATACCAGCGCCGAAACCTGTCGATAACACTCAGGAGACTCAATCCCGCCGAATAATTTGCCGTAATAAACTCCCCCGCCGCGCCTGACTGGAGATGGTCGCAAACTGGATGCGCGGGGTTAGAATAAGGCTGAAAAACTTGCGTCAACCAAGCGGGCTGTTTGGGAGCCAATCCTTGCCAATTGCTAGCTGCTCCAATCGGTTCGAGCAGTTCGAGCGAATCGGGATCGATAATGTGGGGACGTGCGGCATCGAAGGTGGCGAGCAGATGCTCTTTAGTTGCTACAAACGCGGTATTCATCTGGTTGCGCGTCCCTAATAGCAGGCTGTGACGCACCATGCCACCATCAAGAAACCGATAACCAATTTTGTCAAATTTAGGGACTAATTGCGCCGCTAGATCGGCATAATAGCAGGGCGTTTTCATCATCCGTGTTTTCAGGATTGCCGTGCCGTTTTCAAAACCGAGCCGATACAACATGCCATCGCCATTGAGTACCATTCGATCGCCCCTAGCATAGGAATCAGCACTAAAGCTTGTTACTGGGGGCAATGGACAGGCGAAAAAGGCATACCCATGGATGTCTGCTGGCAACTGCCCAGTATTAGTCGGAAGTTGCGACTCGATCGCCGTAGGCAATCCCGCCCGATCGTCTGCTAGAGTGCGATCGTCGATCGTGATTAATGTCCCATAGATCGGCTGCGGCTGGGTACTCAATCTTGCCAGAATTTCTGGCTTGACTTCCGCCGCTAGTTCGGGACTGAGGTACCAGCACAAATGCACGTTGAGGGGAGTAGGATCGTGCTCCTGGCGGCGTTTGCGAACATCTGTTAAATTGGTACCGATCGCCGAATACGGCGTAAAATTTGCAACCGTTGGAGCTGGTGACATTGGTAGTGCCTCTGTAGATGAAAGATATCATACTACTAGAGTCCCCGCGAGCGGCGCAGTTGTAACTTACTTTAGTTACATAATTTTAATTCCGATAACTAATTTTGGCTCGCTCGAACTGGAAAGGCGATCGATTCCCTGCAAACTGGGTGGACGGCGGCAATAGCCACGATCGACTCACAAGTTGGCAATCGCCATCGGATCGAAATTAACTGTTCGTATTTCATCAGTTGACAGGACTATCAGGGTGCATTAATAATGGCTCAGGAAATATTGGAAAAGTCCAAACGTCCCAAATTAATTAAGCTAGCTCAAGGTATGCTCGCCGAGCAGAAAAAAGAAATTGCCCAGATGCAGCAGTGGCGCAAGCAATGGTATCCCAAAGCATCGGCAACACCGATAATGTGGCACGCTGCTATGAATCATGAAATGGCAATGACAGCCGAACA
>NZ_JANMZA010000059.1:0-3467 GCF_031382685.1 Chamaesiphon sp. OTE_8_metabat_110
ACCCAGATCGGCACAATGCCTGATAGAAAGCTTGGGTGGAAGCTTGACGCTAGAGCTAGTGTTGATTCCCAGCGGTACATTTATGATGGGGGACGCACGACATCATCAAGACGAGCAGCCGATCCACCCAGTTGCGATACCATCTTTTTACATGGGCAAATACCCGATTACTCAGGCGCAATATCGATCGGTCATGGATGGTAGTAATCTGGAGACGGCGCTAGATTACCCGATCGAAAACATTAGTTGGCATGATGCCCGAGAATTTTGCACGAAACTATCCCAAAAAACTGTTAGAGAGTATACGCTACCGAGCGAAGCGCAGTGGGAATACGCCTGTCGTGCTGGTACGGACACCGCTTTTTACTTTGGCGATATAATTACTCCTGAATTGGTAAATTACAACGGGAACTACCCCTATAATGGCGCTCCTGTGGGCGAAAATCGGGGCGAAGCGACACCAGTAGGGATTTTTCCGCCGAATGCCTTTGGCTTATATGACATGCACGGAAGTGTCTGGGAATGGTGTCTCGATGGTTATCAGGCAAGTTATCAAGGTGCGCCGACAGATGGCACGGCATGGGTAGCAGATCGAAGCGATGCCAATATCAAACGTGTCATGCGCGGCGGCTCCTGGGATTATGTCGCGCGTGGCTGTCGCAGTGCCGTACGCTGTAGTCTAGCTCCCGAAATTCGGATCGGCGGCTGCGGCTTGCGAGTCGTGCTCGATACCGACTTCAACAAAGCCGTCAAGCCGGGGAACGGTTGACACCTGACTGCTGCTATGTATCTACTTAACCTCGGTTCGAGATAAGAAGAGCCTAGAGACTGGGAGTCTCCTCCGAGTTGTGTGCGTCAAGACAACGACAAGACAGCGAGACAAGACACAATCGAGGGCGGTGCTAGAGCGGAGCAAATATCCTTAACCCGAACACTCACATTAAATTAAGAGATCTGTTCGAGTAAAGCTATTTCTCCGGTGAGATTGAACCTGGCGATCGCTTCTAGCTCAGCAAATAGTAAATCGGTATGGTAAAGGCGATCGCGTTGCAGAAAGCTGTTTAAAACTTGGGCGCGTCCAGCTCGATAAGCAACATCTGAAACCCAGCTATATTCCCGTCGAATTGCTTGCTGGTAAGCTTGATATCTGACTGGATCTGTACCGAGGATGGCTAGATCTGCATCCAAAAAGATACATCGATCGCGATCTTCCGGATCGATTTGATGCCCTTTTGTAGCTAATATTAGCCGATCCACCCGGTCGATCGTCGCGATCGATTCGCCGAGATTTGTCAGCAATTCTCGCGCAACTACCGCACTTTTAGCTTCATTATCGGTAGCCTGCGAATCATAGACAAAATCGTGAAACCAAGCAGCTAAATAGACAGCACGCGGATTTTGCAGATCGTTAAACCGATCGATCGTCGTTAGCACGCAGTCGATATGAGTGAGATTGTGGTAATCGCGATCCGATAGACTATGGGCATTAACTAATTGCGTGAATACGCTATCTCGCGTTTGCGCGTTACTGGAAACTGATGTTAACAGATAATATTCTTGCCATTTTTGATATAATCGATCGATATCCAACATTAATTATTAATTAAATAGGTCGATTCAGATATTTAGTGGACAGAAATTAGCTTAGATCTAGATGGTGGGCACTGCCAGCCCTTTCAACGCTAACATTTGTATTGCTGTATCGTTCGCGGAGCGTGCTGGAGGCAATCGCCATATCATGCGGTTTTGAAGTTAATGCAATCATAGCGTGCCCCTGTTCGAGCGATAAATCGCTGGTAATTCGCTCGAACAGGGGCACTCAACTACTAAGATCGAGCGGGGGCAGAAGTTTGGCTCGATCGTCAAGATCTGCCGCAGCGTCATGTTTCTATTGCCCGATTGCTCGAAACTCATCAAACCCTAATGAAATCAAGTGTCAAAAAATAGTGCGTTTGTTCGCATTGAAAGGGCTGGCACTGCTTACCCTACTGGAAATAATTAATAATTAATAATTATTAATTAATATTCGCTTTTGTCAATCAAAAAAGGTGCGATTTCTGAGAGTCCGAGTACATGTTTGACCCAACCGGAAGCGATCGCCGATTTGGACATTTCAAAAATCAGACAGCCATGCTCATCTTGAGCGATCGTCGTGCCGCCAGCCGCTTGGATCGCTTCCGTACCGACAACTCCATCAGTACCGCTGCCCGTCAGCAAAATACTCGCACTAGCACTACCATAAGTACGAGCAACCGCTTGAAATAACGTATCGATCGAGGGACAAGTTCCGGTAGGAGTTGTAAAGTTACTATAGATAAATTTGCCCCGAGCATCAAATTCTAAATGCGCTCGTTCTGGTGCAAAATAAACCGTTTTAGGTGCGGGAGTTTCACCCATTTGAGCAATTTTAACCTGTAATTGCGAATCTTCTTTCAACCAAGTAATCAATCCGGTCAAAAAGCCATCGCCGATATGTTGAGCGCAAATTATCGGTATGGGAAAATCTGCGGGAAGTGAGGTAATGATTTTGTGAATGGCTTGAGGGCCGCCAGTGGATGCGCCGATGGCTATCGCGCGTAAAGCACTGCTACGATTCTCTAGGGGAGAGGCTACGCCAACGAGATTGCCACTGCGATCGGATCTAAGTTCCGAACTTTGGGTTCTTGCTTTGACAGTTACCTGTGAGAGCATTTTGATTTTGGCAATCAGTCGGTGTTGAACTCGGGCATAATCGGTGTAGTCGCTACTAGCTGGTTTGGGGAAAATATCCACAGCCCCGGCTTGGAGTAATCCAAAAATATGCTTGGTATCGTTTTCTCGAACGAAGTTACTAATTACTAAAATGGGTCGGGGAAACTTTGCCATCACTTGTTTGGTAAGCTCTAGACCATCGATCGGTGCCATGTGCAAATCGCTACAGATGACATCAGGATTGACTTTGGGGATTAGGTCTAGCGCTTCTCGTCCATTTTGCGCCGTACCGACAATTTCAACCTCAGCACTATCTGTCAACAGACGTTTGAGTAGTTCGAGGGCGATTGGCGAATCTTCGACTAGTAGTACTTTGGTAGGCATAATTAGGCTTGAGGTTTTAGGCTTGAGGCTTGAGGTTTTGGGCTTTTGGGTTTCGATTTCGGCCGTTGCTGAATTAGGGTATGAAGTATAGATTTTGCCCTGCTTGGTGAAACGCACGCTGAGCAAGCCTCAGCGCGATTTCATCCGCTCACCCCCAGCCCCTCTGTCTTGACGCACACAAACGGGAGGTTCCCTCCCGTTCGATGCGCCGCTGTCTTGACCCAAACGCACGCTGAGGGATCCTCAGCGCGATTTGGGTCGCTCCCAAGCTTGGGAGCGGCGTTTTTATGTCTAGGGTTCCCCCCGAATAAAAAAGCGGATTGATTTTCGGTCGGGTTTCCCGACCATGAAAATCAACCAAGCAACGACAAGACAGAGGGGAGCCAGAGCCG
>NZ_JANMZA010000063.1:0-39638 GCF_031382685.1 Chamaesiphon sp. OTE_8_metabat_110
AATAGAAGGCATCTGCCTTTGCTCCCCCTTCCACCCAATCAACTTCAATTCTCGACTCGCATCACCATTACCCAAACTCATCCCTCTGCGCCATAGCATCCAGATCTGTGAGGCTGCCGCATTTTCAAGTGCAAACTTCAAGTTATCTAAATTTATCGCCCGACCTCTAGCAATCAATCTGGTGCCAAAAATTTGGGCGAATTTGGCTTCTATCTTGAGCCTGTCGGCTGTTTGTGTGCGATCGGATAGCAGGGGTTTGTCTTGGGGATTGGAGAGCATTAAGTTATTGAAAATTTTACGGTTGACCTAACGATATCAAACTCTCCCGAATCGGTCAGAGTAAAATTAAATGTAAGCGGGATATTTGTTATCGGCAGATAGAGACCTGGTAAATATTGGCAACGAATCTTAACAACTGTATAGTCTAGTCCGTCAACTGCTATTTTTTGTTCGACATAATTTCCTTCAACCAAATATTGGCTAACGAAGAAACGATTGGGTACATATCTGCTAGAAGTAAGTTGTTCGGCTTCTGAATTTACTAACGATCCAAAGAATCTGAGACTATTAGCTGTGACAAATTCATATCTAATTAGTCCAGCTAACCAGCCTAGCCTTGCAATTTCATACAAAGCACCATTAAAAATTTGAGAATAGTTGGGATTTGTAACAAAATCGGCAGGTGTCCCACCAGACACCTCCAAAAATAGCTCGAATGACGTAACTCTAGGTATCCAGATCCAAATCAGAAAATTAAGAGGTGCATTTCGATTGGTACTTAATTGAGATTCTCTTATCAAGTCTGGATCGAACCCCAGGAATGGCAGACCGTACTGCCCGATCGCCAGCCATGCCGTTGGTTTTCCGCTCACTGTTGCCTTTCTTTGAATCAATCGATCGACACTACTCCGAACCACCTCCCGATTATCCGCCGGATTAATCGCATACCAAGTCCCTTCAACTTTTGCCAGCAGACAATTCCCGTAGCAAAAGTTAGTGGCAACAGCACTTATCGTCCCAGTAACTGTCGTAAACAATGCCGACTTTCCCGGTACCGCTGCAAACTGAGCCGTTCCCACAGCTAGAGTTTGGCGGGATCTTATAGCCGATCGCAGTAGGCCGGCGATCCGATTAAGTTCGCTCACGGTCGAAAGTTACCATTAATTTTGCCAGTTCTTGCTTGTGAACTTCGAGCATTTGTTCGTACCGTGAAAGCCAATTCCGCAGCTTAGGTTCCAACCAATCTAAATAGGAAGTCGCCGTTTCATTACTACTAATCCCTGCAAAAGTTAGATAGGTTTGATAGTCGTTACAATCTGCGTTATTTTGACGTTGCCAATCAATATAAGCGATCGCCTTTAAGACATTTTGGTAGTGATGCGCGAAGGGGAGTAAGTTAATTAACGCATTCGATCGCGATCGGATATGATTGGCAAAAGTCAGCTCATTGAAGGCAGAAGCGAGGATCGGATATCGACCGACGGTCGGTTGAGATTTCAAGGTACGATCGCAAATACCATCGCGCATCTGCCATCTGCCATCTAGCATCGCGCCTCTGCCTTCTGTCTTGTCAATGTCTGTTCTCATCGATCCCCCCAGACAACCTAGTATCGGCAATAATCCGGCTATATCCTGCCATCGCATTCGTGGCGACGATCGCCATCAGTCCACCCAAATCGCCAAATTTTATCGTACCTTTATCGATCGCCACTCCGATCGGTTGCGCCGATCCCGCAATCGTCGATGCGACGATCCACCACAAAGTTTTTGATTTATACCAGGGTTTGACTGTTTTCACTTGCGATACCTGTTATTGATATCCTCGACATCTTCACTCATATCGTCGATTTTTTCTTCCAGTCGCTTGGCAATCTCAGCTAAACTGTGTAGTTGTCCGCTCAGTTCGTCCCCAGTCTCACTCGATAATTCCTTTACACCCGTTACGTCTGTTTTGAGATGCTGGATATCCGCCCGCAGTTCTTTGGCAACGCTAGCTAATTCCCCCGTCCGCGCTTCGCTGCGATCGATCTTGTCGAATGCCAATACCACTTTTTGCCAAGCGGTGCCGATACTGGCGGCAATTTTAATCGTATCGATTTTATCGAGCTTTTTAACTAGTTGCCACTTGCTATATTCGCGCCAAGCTAAAATTGCACCCAAAACGATCGCCACTCCCCATCCAGGCTCTCGAATCAAACTCTCGCCTAAGTCGAAGCTGCGATGGACGATGGTAGCTTGTCGCGACTGCTGCACCTGCAACAGATAAGATCGCCTACTATTTGGATCTAAAAACGTACCGGAGAATTCGCCAGACATTGAATGATTTTAAGGTGATATCGATATCGGTTACAGGATATCAGATATTTTACCGCTTTCGCGAATTTTAATGTAAAGTAATAGCATTCTAGGTAATTGCCCTATCACCAGAGTCGATAAAAAACGCGGGCTTTACCGACTCAAGGGCACGAATTGTCTCACCAATTCGATTTAGATTCCTATTTAAGTTTATACTTAAATTCCCGCAATTGCCATGTAGCTATTTATACGCAGCGGAAAGTGCGATCTTGGGGTTTCCCCAAGCGAAGCACCTTTTCAAGACAATTGCCCATATGCCGATTCAATTTACCTGCGAGAAGCTGCTGCTTTCGCCAAGTTCGTTCGAGTTGTTAGAGCGTCCCGATCCGATCGGGGTGGCTGTAGTTAAAAGGTTAAAGTCAATCGATTTCAATAGTGTAACACATTTATTGAGTCCCGTTGAGTGCTATTCGTGTACCCAAGCGACGTTTTCGTTCGGATCTTCCCCCGAAAACGTCGCTTGGGAAGATTCCCCCACAAAGCTCGCGCCGCTTAGCGATGCCTGTACGATCGCGTATTTGGCGACTTTACCTATTCAAATTTATGAGAATTTGTTGGCGATCGAGCAGATCTGTGTGGGGATGGATCGAAGTTCGATCGTTGATGGGCTAGTAAAGACTAGTGCTGTCTCAGTTTTGCCAGCTATAAGGAGATCGGATCTTATCGCTGGCAATAAGGAGATCGAACCTTATCACAGGATCGATCGAGATCTAGAAACCTACTGTGTCCCCTACGGGATCTTAATCAAACGCTGGCGGGGGAAGAATGCCTACTGGTACTGGCAATACTATCGAGCCGATGGCAGTAGAGCGGACGATTACATGCACAAAACGTTAGACGGGGCGATCGCCCGCGTGAAGGCGATCGGCATCCCGGCGGATGCCAGTCCACAGCGGTTAAATAAGAGCAAAAAAGTGTGGCACCTCAATTAGAAAGAAGGCAGAAGATCGAAGGCAGATGGCAGAAGGGTCAGAAAAAACTTCTGCCATCTGCCTTCATACTTCTGCCTTTCCTAGAAAAGTTAATATTTTGGATGTGTAAATGCCCGGTAATTTTCGTGCTATTAGTAATGGTAATATCTGTAATTTTTCCTGATGAAAAGTGGAGTAAAAAATGAGTAATTTAATTGTATTTGCAGCATATCATCCCAACGCCAGTGCGCCTTATTATTGGCAAGAAGACCAAACTGGGGTCATGCGACGGGCGGTAGAATATTACAATCGTCAGATGTGCGGCAACGATCCATCGCTCGATCTCCGATATCATCAAGAGCAAATCGATGTGCTGGTTAAATATTTCGATAATTATTTAATGGCTCCCTGCTGGCGCAGTCTTGGTAAGCAAATATTTGAACTAAGGCGGAGACTATGGCAAGCGCAGACAATATCACAGTTGAATGAGTGCCATCAGCTAGCATTAGAATTGGGACTCGATCCGCTATGAAGCCAGAAGAGATTAAAGAAATACTGCGGATGGTTGATGAGTTTAACGCGATCGACACTGGCGATGTAATTACTAAAGATAATATAAATCATCAGATTATTCATCTGAGATTTACTCATCGTCAAAAACACCTAATTAGTTTCATGCGCGGCGATGAATTAACTAGTATCGATCGCGATGAGTATGTAGTAAATAACTGGACTAAAGTATCAAAAGAAACACTAGAAAAATGACGTGCTTAGTTACTAAAATTCAAGAGTGGCGCGAAGGTGAATGGTATTTTCGTGCTAAAGAATGTTCGGATTTTAAGTGGCATGTTTGGTGCTCTAAGTCCGAATTAGTGGGGCGAGATGCGCTGAATGAACCGTGGGATTCGATGGTGTATTTCGAGTTTGACAACGATAGGCAATCGGCAATCGAACGGTTAAAGTGGCAAACAAAAACTTGGAGAAAGTTATGGCATTAGAACTACCCATCGAAGAATATTTTAAATATCATCCGCCGACGACACCGGAGCGGATTGCTCTGCACGATCGGGCTAATCTGGAGAGTTTGACAATTTGTAAGTCGTTTGTAGAAAGTCAAGATTATAATGAGTGGCTGGTGTTTCGAGATGCAGCGATATTGCTTGCCCAAGATGTCTGTCAAGATAAAACGTGTTTAGATTGGGCGAAAAGTGCGGTCGTGAAGGCATTGTCCGCGTATTCGATCGCCAATACAGACAGTCGATCGACAGCAATTCTAATGCACATTCAGCAATTTAGAATGTTTTTGAATCAAGGGATAACTGTAGATGAATTGAAGCGATCTTCGGATTCTTCTGTTAACGAAGAGTTGCCGCCTGTTGCTGGGATGCCTGTTGGAACGCTAGAGGCGATGAGTACGCCCATGCAAAATCAAGAGATGAAACTCAAGATTGTAGATGGAGAAATCACAGATCTCAAACCTTTATATTCAGGCGTTCATCTCACTCTTGACGGTGACAAATGGTGTGCGCAAACAAGCGAAAATCTCCAGGTGGGAATTAGCGGATTTGGCGACGATCCGATCGCGGCATTGTCTGATTTATATGTCAATCTCAGAGGAATTGAATTTCAGGAGTTGAAAAATAGTTCGGGTCATATTTATTCGACTTCGATAAAATCGTTGGCGGAGCCTCTGGGGATGAGTGATAATTATCGAGCTTTTATCGAGGCTTATGGCAGTGCAATTGCTAATTTGGATGCCAATGGTTTGAGCGATCGAGAGACATTAATCGCCGAATTAATTGCAGCGGCTGAGGATGAAATCTAATGTTCGTTATCTCCACCCCAATTTCCAATCCCACTCCCAACAGCCGCGCGGGATTTATCATCGCGGGCGATTCACCAAATACGCCGATCGTTAAAACCAAGTCGAACGATGATTATGTACCCGTTATCGTGGTACCAGATATCGACGATAACACGATAATCATTCCCAGTATCCCCGACAAAATCGCCACCAGCATTACAATTAACGGCATCACCCATACCTTCACCCTCAATGCCCCGCCGGGAATTGGCAAATTTACCGAGATTAACGGCGAAATAATTATCGGGTACGCGGGCATAAAACCAGCGGTGATAAACGTCGCCACCACCCCGCTCATTATCGCCACCGACATGGTACCCGCCCCTTATCCCGATCTATTTACCCGCTGGCCGCTTGTGGGTCAAATATCGTGGAGCATGGGTTTCGAGGAACAGCCGAGTGCGAATTTTGAATTTATCACTGATGCCGTGTATCGAGACCAAGTGATAAGTTACTTTGCAGCCGATATGCCAGTCGAGATCTACGGTACCGCCTATAGTCGATCTGCAACATTAAGCATTACCGATATTGCGACTAATGTCAGTGTCAACCCACTAATCTCTGTCAAGGTCGATCTAACTGGATCTCACGTCGGCAAGCTCGACAACTCAGTGGAGTTACAACAGCTACCAAACGGCAATAATCCCTGTATCAGCCCCACCCCCACCCCCGCATTCAGCGGTTCGGTTGCCGATATTGCCGCGCGTGCGGGAGTCGGACTAGTCGGCGGGTATATCCCCTTACCTGCTAAATTACTCGAATCGGCAACCAGCACGACGCTGGCATCGGTACTCGATAATAATGCCATTCGCTCGATCGCAGCCTACATCGATTACAACCGTAGCGGTGCGATCCATTTAATCCCGTGGTCGAGTAGCGGCGGCATTTCGGCTCTCGATGTCGCCGAAAATGTCACCACCACCGTTCGCCACCTGCCAGGATCGATCTACACCAAACTTTACGATCCGCCAGTTAAAGTTACCTACGGCTCTAACGCCACCGCCGATCCCAATTCACCCATCACCCAGCCCAACTGGCCTACCCCACCGCCTGAAGATACCACCGTCGTCGAGGGCGATGAATTCCCAGACGTATCCCCCTATTTTGGCACTCAAAAAGACTTGTCGATCGTGTTCGACGTCAGCGGCAAGCGCAAGCGGCGTAAAATTACCACCCTCCACAACGGGCAACCGCTGCGCGAAGAGGAAAGGGAGTACGGCTACGTCGCCGTCGCCCGCGACCACGTTGTTTTTACCGGGGATGCCAACCCGGTTATCGATCGCATCAATGGCTCTTGGCAAGTAATATCATCGAGAACTAAGAACTATACATATAACAATTTAGGCTACTTAAAGTCAGTGGATGGCTACGGATTTGTCAAAACTAGATTCAACGTTGAAAACGCCCAAAAACCCGAATCAGTGGCAATTAATTTAGGTGCCAATAATGACGATCCGATCGCGCTGGCCCTACTCGATACCTATCGATTTTTCAACCTATCCACATATACATCAGAAACATACGAACTAACCAAACTGAGGGATTATTATAACGATATCAAACCCGCAACCATTAGATACACGCTCTGCTTGCCAGAGGGCGGTAGCTTTGAAATGACCGAAACCGATCCTAACTGGATCGAGCCTTATTTCGTCTCCAAATCTCGGACGATCGAGAACTCCTTCGCGGCAACCGTCAATCCCAAAAGTACCGCGCTCAAGCCACTACCGCAACTGACTACAGGTAAAAAAAGCGAATTTATCGAGCGGACTCAAATTACAACCCTACCCTTCAGTTTCAACAATCCCAAAAATCCCGAATACTATACAAAATCGACCGATAACTATAGTAGTTCCGGCGCACAATTTAACGCAATTCTCGCGATCGCCGATTCGCAAATAGTCAAAGGTCGCCCGCCGACTGCCCCCAGTCGCAACGCCACCGATTCATCCAACCCAACTGCAACTCCACCACCCGCACCGACGGCAAACACCAACAAACCATTCGGCATTTACTCACTAATTCCCGCAGTATTTACCCCCACCAATACGATCGATTATCCAAATGCCGCCACCGAAACGCAGGCTTTACTCGCCGCTAAAACAGACCTTGAAATTATCAACACTAAAAATTGCCGCATTTCGAGTGTGAAATTGGTTAATTTCACCACCGGGATCTATCCAGGACAAACATTAAATTACCGCGTCGGCAACAGCCAGAGGTCTGGTAGAATCATGAATGTTTCCCAAACGTTAAAAATCCAGGGCATCGTCGATAACAACCTGCCGATTATTACCCACTCCGGCACTACTTTGAGCGTCGGCGAACAAATGAACGTACCTGTTACTAGTTACAAATTGGCAAATTAGTCAAACATGTCAGACACTCCCAAACTGCAACTCGATCGCCATAAAATCAACTACTGGAAGGAAGATGGTAGCTACTTAAAAAGCGTTTATATATTGCCGCAGCCGTTTATTGCATCATCTAAATATCCGAGTACTCTAGCTGATGCGATCGCGATCCAAGAAGAGATTATCAAGTACATAGTTACCAAAACCGCGTGGCTTGGTTCGGTACTTACCGATCCGATCGCGATGGATGCGATCCGCCGCATGTCCGCGATCGTGCCGCTTGAAGGTGGGGATGTGGGCATCGATATCGATAATCTCCTCAATGTTCGCGATTACCTCCAAATCGGGCAACTATTTATATCGACAAGTTACGAGTCGATATCTACCATGCCCGAAGAGTGGAAGCCTTCGGCGATTGCCAGCCTCAACGGGATGAATTTTGAGGGAAAGCGGATCGAGATCGCACTGTTGCACATGCAGGAGCTGCGGCAGCGGGAGCAGACGCGAATGGCGAACGAGGATCCGATCGATACGCCGTTAGCACTAGCGGCGACTGGGAAATAGATCTGCTGTCAATGGCGATCGAAGCGTTTGATGCCCCAGGCGCGATCGATCTAGGCAAGATTTACCCGCCGCGAAAATTGCGGTTGCTAATCGACCAAACGGCGAAAATGCGCGAAGATCCCAACGCCCGCAAGGAGCGGCTCGATAAAGCCTCGGCGATCGAATTTATTGATAAATTCAAAGACGATATTTTTGTGGCTGACGATGGCGAGGAGTTGAGTTTAGCGCAGTTTCTGTAGCTACTTAATGTCGAAAGCGGCAAAAAAGTGCTATTGTTGCATTTGAGTAAGGAGTAGGGAGTAACTAGATCGAGTAACTCGTTGGGAGTTAACTACGCCAGTAGGATTCACAACTTTTCATCATTACTAATTACATGGCTCCGATAAGTCCACTAGATCTTCGCTCA
This sequence comes from Chamaesiphon sp. OTE_8_metabat_110, assembly GCF_031382685.1. Lineage (NCBI taxonomy): Bacteria > Bacillati > Cyanobacteriota > Cyanophyceae > Gomontiellales > Chamaesiphonaceae > Chamaesiphon > Chamaesiphon sp. OTE_8_metabat_110. The sequence goes on from NZ_JANMZA010000063.1 coordinate 8,455, forward strand.
TTACTACGCGTCTTAACTCCTTACTCATTACTCCTTACTCCTTACTCAACACTGTGCCCTGCGAGTTTTTAAGCGGTCTGATTCAATTAGCTTTATCCCAATCGGATATAACGATCGCTCCAGGTGGCACCTTGCCCACTGGGGCGATTTATTTATTCCTATCGGCTCGCAACCGGGCGGGGTGGACTAAGGCTAGTTCCGGGCTACTGGTCAACATCCCCGCCCTATCCCGGCTGACAATTACCTTAAATGAGATTGCCAATCGCGGATTGGGGACAGACTTTATCCGCTACAGTCTCAGTGCTAATACTACATCAAATCCTCAAAGTGCGGTACAAATCGCCGAATGGGAGAACTATAACGCTGACACTTACACGCGGCGTACTCTCAATCCGATCGTCCTCTCGCGCCCCGAACATGTCCAATTAGCATCGAGTGTGGCGACAATCAACGACTTGCCATCAGGATCGGATCTGATTAATGGAATGCACCGACTAGTTATCGGCGCGGCTCCCAGCGGTTATTACAAATATTCGAGCTACGCTAGTACCCCGTGGGCGCGGGTGGATTCCCCCTACACCTGTCAAATTTTAGATCCCTACGGCACGGCAGGAGCCGCCGCCGATGTGGGATCGATCGATCCCAACTACCTCATCTTGCCGCCAGCTTATGATGTAGTACGACCCGACCCGGTGGCTGGCGTACCAGCCAAGCTGGTATGGCGCAATAATAATCCCTACGATCTACCCACCGGGACGGAATTTGCCATTCTTGTCGAGCAGGGGTCGCGCGATCGAACTTCGAGCTTTGAGGGTAAGTTAATCGTCACCTTTAAAGGCTACACCGATGGCTTGGGCAACCTCGACAGGCTTGCTTTGTCCGGACTGACGACGATGCCCTACGTGGACGGCGACCGAATTTGGAGTACCGATGCTGCGGGCATAATGCTGCTTCATAAACCTCTACCCCCCGGCGAATGTGCCGTATGGGAAATTGCGCCATTTTTTAATGCGGCGCAATTTAGCGGGCAGTTAGTACCGGGCGAATCCGTCGATATCTACATCTACCCCTTGCCCGCAAGCGGTAAAAATGTCGCCGCACTGTGGTCGGTAACGGGCGATACGATCTTGCCCGTGGGGGAGCGGCTGCATCCGGTACCGAAACTGGGTGCGGGAATTAAGATCGGATCGGGCGCGGCGATTGTCAAAAGCTATGTACCCAGTATCCGCTCCGAGCAAACTATCTACGGTCTATCGTCCAACACTCCCAACCAAAAACTGACGATCGACGGCAATGGGGTGGTGCGGCTCACAGCTAATCCACTTGCCACCGAAGCAATCTTGGCGATCGTTTCGACTGTTGCGGGCACGTCTAAGCTGGGGACTTTATCGCCCGCATTAAATGTAGTGGCAGGGGGCAAAGTCAACCTCACCCTGACGTATTTGGGCTATGCCGGAGATGAGAACTGCTCCATCCGCAGCAGCTATCCAGTTATCGGCGGCGACGTGGGCGAATTCAACCCTAATTTTGTGAGAATTTTCGCCAAACTTGGCACGATCGTCTACCCGGCGCTGAGCGCGGGCAACGCCCAAACGGGGGTAATCCCCGATCCAACTCAGAGTTTGACAATCGATAGCCTAGGCGCACCAGTACAAATCCAAGACCCGGCAGACCCGTTATTCGGACTGTTCGACCCGCCCACGCTAACGGGTACCCCAACTACGGGAGGCAGCATTCCCGCAGGTAGTTATCAATTTTTTGCCGTTTATTACTACGATGGTAGTACGGCTAGCGCGATCGATCGGATATCTCCCACCGTCATTGGTGAGTCGGAGCTGACGCTAGCGGAGCTATCCGATCTCAACCAGGGGTGGGGAAGACCGATCTATAATTTAAGCGATTTACGATCGATCGATCGTACCGATACCTTTGCTTGGCAGCACCGTCCGGTGAATGGTGGCTCGATCTTCTACTACGATCCCAACAGTCTCGAAATCGACGATGGGATCTCGACATTCAAACCATCCTATCTCACCACCGCCCAACCCGGACGCTGGCTGATTCGTAAATCCTACAGTATCAATCCCAGAGGCATTCACAGTCTAACTGCCACATATAGCTATCTCGATCGCGTCACCGTTGTCGATGTCGGCGCTTATCTATATATCAACCCCGTCCCCTCCACCGGACAACCCTTAACCAATGCTACCTACTGGCTGCAAGATACCTATCGAGGTAGCCAAGGCATCCAGGGTATCCCCGGACTGACGGGGGCGATAACCGTCGGCACCAATCCAGTTAGCCCTGCTCTAAATGACAGTGCGACATATACCGTCGATAGCATTCAAGGATTGGCGATCGGACAATACTACGCCTTTAATGGAGTGGCGGGCACCTTACTACTAACCGCATTACCGACCCTTACTACCGTCACCCTCCAAAACACCGATGCCACGGTCGGGAGTACGATTTCCGCAGGTACCAAACTACTTGCCACGGGCAAAACGGGCGGCATCGGACAAACTGGTGCTGCGGGAACCGTTGGCGCAACAACGTCGGGCACCAATCCAGTTACGCCAGCACTCAACGCCACAATTACCATTACAGTAGATGCCGTCGGGGGTTTGAGTGTCGGACAATACTATAAATTTTCTGGCATCGCGGGGACATTTTTCTCGACAGCTTTGCCCACGCCTACTACAGTTACCCTCCAAAATATCGATGCGACGGTTGGGGCAGCAATCGGATCTGGCACTAGGCTAAACCTGTCGGGTCAACGCGGCGCGATCGGGCTTTCGGGTTCGCCGCACATTGCTCGTGGCGATTATGTCGGTACGGCGACCTATTCTCAATACGATGAGATCTACCACCCGCCCACTGGTGCGAGTTACTGGTGGATTAGCCCTACACCGGGAAATACCGCCCCGCCGTCAGCCAACTGGCAGAAAATTGCCGATAAGGGCGATCCGGGGGCGGTTGGATTGCCTGGTACGACGGGGGCGACAATCGCGGGCGTTAATCCCGTCACTCCCGCGATTGGGGCGACAGCTAGTTACTTTGTCGATAGCACTTTGAATTTAGCCGTGGGGCAATACTACGCCTTTGGTGGGGTGGCGGGGACATTTCTATTGACAGCCCTGCCTACGCCTACTACCGTCACCCTCCAAAATACCGATGCGACGGTGGGAGCGGCGGTAGGAAATGGTACCAAGCTAACCGCCACGGGCAAAACTGGAGCGACAGGTGTAGGGCAAGCAGGAGCGACTGGCAGCGTGACGGCGACATCGGGAATTAACATTCTCGAACAAGCATCCGCACCAACTTCGGCTAGTAATACCCTGAAGGTGTTTGCTGACACCAACGGCAACTTGTCCTTGGTCGCCTCCACCGAAGATGGCGGGCAAATTCGCGAACTCACCCGCTCTCGGAAAACCACAACGATTACGACTAGTTCCATTGGGAATGGGTTATCAGCCGTGGGGACGATCGCCCTAGCTCCAGCTTTTCTGCTCCACTCAATTTCTTCAACCGCAAATGCCCGCATCCGCATTTATCAAACCGCCGCCCAACTGACCGCAGATGCCGCCCGCGCTAGTACTACCGCCCCAGTCGGCAATCACGGGCTGATATTTGAGGCGATCGGATCTGGCGTAATCCCCACTCAATTCGGGGTTGTCGGTGCCAATAAAGAAGCAAGCCTCACGGCTAATTTACCGATCTCGATCGTCAACCAATCTGGTAGTAATAATAGCTTCACGCTCACCGCCAGCTTTACACCACTTGAAAGTTAATTAAAATCATGGCTCTAACCATTCACACCACTCGCACCCTAGCCGCTGGGTATACTCAACAACAGCTTTACGATGAACTCAAAGCCGCCTTGCAAGTCGCTGGATTTTCCGCTCCCATTGATGAAAACGGCTCTCCTGGGACGACGATGGATCAAGTTTATTCCATCACTTATAATGCCGCCGCTAAAGGCACCGTCTTTTTTAGGATTCAAATTGCCACCAGCTTTTTAATCACTCCCAACCTATTTGATACTTATAACTCCACTACTAACACCGGGACAAATACCAGTATTACACCGCTCACCTACGCCCCGCTCAATACCCAGCAGCTCAATATCATCACCATCAATAATCCCGAAATGCGCGGTCTAGCGCTTGTGACTGGCTCGACCGAATTGGGATTTCTCGGAGTGATTCGTCCGGCGACCAAAGTTGCCGAATGGGACGAAGCCTTGTGGACGTTTGCGTTTATCCCCGGTGTGACAACGGGTAAACTCCGCACCGTGGCTGCGCCCGTTTGTCCGCCAATTGCTAGCAGTTTGACTTGCAATTTCGGCTTTAACCAGGATGGTACTTTGCTTACTACCCCTAGTGCAATTACTGGTAAATCCGACATCTTCCCATTTGGAATCCTCGTCGCGCTCGGCGCGGCAACGGCGGCAAGTTACGCTGGAGCATTTTCGGCAGATTTAGCTCTAGTCCAGGGATCGGGGCGAATTCAAGGCGATACGTTCGACAACCAGTGGATTTATTTAGGTAGAAATATCGCTCACCGATTCGCAATTTAACAAAGTGGCTAATTACTTAGGATTCATTACCCCCACCCCGCCAGTTGCCATCCGTGTCGGTGCAGCCACAGCAGTGGGAACGACCACTCCCACCCCGCCAAGTGCCATCCGTGTCGGTGCGATAAAGGCTGCGGGTGAATTTCGATCGGCACTGACGACGGCATCCGGTTCGGGTTCGGGAAACAACCCAGGAATAAGCATTCCAACGACCGGGCAAATCTTTCCCAATCCAAGTTTTGGAGGTGGATATTGACATACGCTTATCTCGATAAACACGACAATCTCGATCCCCATCTAGATATCAACTGCCAAAAATTAGCCGATTATCTCAAAAGCGGACTCAACTACGCGATCGCCCGCCAGATCCCCAACGGCATCGCCTGTCGGGATACCCGTTCCTTCGACGACGTTAATTTTGCCCTCTCCTGCCTACCCCTGCTCAAAGTCTACCGCCAATCCGAGACCACCCAAAGATCGCAAATCGTCGATACCAACCTGGCAATTACCTATGCGATGGGGCACCCCGATGTCCAAAAACTCCCCGGCATCATGCACTGGGTCGATCGCGTCCTTACCGCTCAAATCGCCCACATCGCCGCCAACGATCGCGGCTGTGGCTGGTGGTTACTGCCCAAATCCGAACCGATTAAATCCGAATACCGAATTATGGCAAACGAACTGATGCAGCCCGTTTACGTCTATCTGAAATTATCTCTCACCGCGCGGGAAATATGCTAATATTGCGGAAATCGACAATAAGGGTCGAAAGCAAGTAATAGGTAAGAGGTAATAGGTAAACAGGGTTCAAAGTCGGTTGTGAGATGCACGATTTTTTAGCCATTACTAGTTACCGTTGCCGCTGGCAACTAGATCTATGCTTATTACTATGTTCTAAAACCTATTACCTATTACCTATTACCTCTTACCTATTTTTTATGCCCGGAATCGTCACCTCTGAAGATGGATTTACCCGCCAATATGCGGGCGTTTTATCGGTTTGCGTTAGGGTACTCAGCACCAATGAAATCGTCAAGTTTCTGACTCCCGATAAGGCGGAGATCGATTTTGGACTCAAAACTAAGGCAATTACCACCTCTAACCCCTTGGGGCACAAGGCGGAGGCGAATAGGTATTTAGACGAGAATATGCCCACGGCGATGTTTAAGGTATCTAGTGCCAACACGAAAACGGTCGCCCTTAGTGCCAATCGCGGCGTAGCTAAAGTGGCGAATTCGCTTGAGAATGTCATCATCCAAAAACAGGCAACCCAACCCCTAATCGCCGCCGCGCCAGTCGGCGGCTTGGGCAATGGGATCTTAATCGATGCGGCCACTAATGCCGCAGCTTCCATGAACGGCGATCCGAGCGTGCCGCTAGTACAGCAGCCGTGGGCGACGTTCGTCCAAAGCACACCGCTAAGTTTTGCAATGGGCGCGGGCGGCGCGATTAAATTTAGCGACGATCTGGTACTCGATCGGGCGTATGTCAGCTTGAAATCGATCGAGAGCATGGATATCGTCCAAATGCTATTTACCTCTTTAGGTTTGTGCGAGTGGATTATGATGTTTAGAAATAGCGACGATACGATTACTAAAATTCAAATTCCGACGATCGCCATCAATCCCGAAGGTGCCAAAGCAGCAAGTGATGCCGACGGCACGGAAGTTAAGGGGAACATTTCGATTACTAGCGGTTGCGCTGGCTATTCGATTAAGGATTTTGCCCGCAAAGTATATTGTTAAAAGAAGACTGGGCGGGAGACCCGTCCAGTGCAGAAGATAGAAGGTGTCCCGGCAGAAGGATTGATGAAGATCCGACCGTCGGTCGGCTGAGGTTTCAAGGTAGCACTAGCACTACTACCTTCTGCCTTCGCAACGAATGCCTTAAATACCTATTACCTAAAAACGGAGATTTAGACTATGAAAGTAAAGATGAAAGCAGATTTCTTGTATGAGGGAAAGACTTTTAAAAAGGGTGAAGAATACGATAAAGATAAATTGCCCGCGCGATTGTTAAATGATAATTACGTCGAATTTTTGGATGAGGAAGAAAGTGCGGGACTTGAAAAAATTCCGCTCCCCACGAAATTAGTAGAACAAGTCAAAAATACCGATGCTGCTAAAGCACCAGCATCAACCGATCCTAAGCCCACAGCCTGATGAAAGAACCGCGTCAAAATAAAACCGTCGTCCGCGCCAATATCGAATACTTCCCCCGCCGGAGCGTGCGCGGGAATATTACGATCGTGCGTAAAGCCAAGCCTAAAAACCCGATCCAAGAAATGATTGGCTCTAAGACATTTTGGCAAGGCGCAGTCGGCGGGGGAATCGGCACGGGGGCGATTATGGGAATGGTGGGGATGAGTCGGAGGATGGTGGGTAAGAGGTAATAGGTAATAGGTAATAATTAATTATTTACCATCAACCGATCTTGCTACAACCAATTATCCTCGACAACCGGATTGTCAATCGAAATCTCCAAGATACGACTCGGCGCATCGACGCGCTCAAATATCGTGAAGATATCGAACTATTGCCCACGCCTTATGCTCGCAACATGGCGATCGCGCTGATTCAAGCCACCGCTAAATCGCGCCCTAAGTACTTTTTTGCACCCTGGATTAGCGGCGACGAATGCGGTGGAGTCAGGGCGGTCTGGTGGCGACCTGTCGTGCGCGCTCAGGTGAGACTAATTATCCCGCCCGATCCAAAAATTAAGATCCGGATCTATCACGAATTTGGGGAAAACTACGCGCTAGATTACAATGTTTCTGGTGAAACAATCGGAGGATATATCGAGTGGTTATGCAAAATCAGAGCAGGGAACTACCCAAAACCGGAGAAACTTGGCAACACTATCGCGGACAAAATTGCTATATTCTAGGCATTTTAAAAAGCGGTTCGCGCTCGATTGATTTTGATATCGTGGCTTATGAATTGGTCGATTGCCAAACATTTATCAATCCCGATACTGGCATTCTCGAACAAACCCAAATTCGATCCAGCAGCAGATTTTTCAAGCCTATTGAAGAGTTCATGGGAACTGTCGGCGACAATCACAGATTCGAGCGCTTAGACGAAGATATCAGTGCCCAAATTTGGGCACAAAGTTTTCAATTAGTCAATTAGAATTATGCCCACCGAAGCCGAAGTTCTCGCCGCCTTGCGCGGTCAGTTAGTCACCGGACTAGTAGATCCGAATATCGCCGACAAACGCCACATCGTTAGGGAAATTGGGGAGATCGATTTAGTCAATGGAATTAGCGGCGGGGGTGGTGGCACAGCTACAACCCCCGTAGAAATCACTCAGGGTATCGATGCCAGTCCAAAGGTCGATACCATCAGACTTTTACTTGCCGACATTAAGGCAGAGCTTGTCAATAGTACGGCTATTGCCGACATCTTCATCCAAGATTCGGGTACGACCCCGCGCTACTTGATCCGCCAAGACCGGATCGACCAGACTACGGGTGCCATAACCGTATCCATCCTCAATCTCGACGGCACCATCCCCAGCCCCGCCCCCGTCCCGCCACTGCTGCCTGTCAAGGCGGGATCGACTAATTTAATCAATGAGGATTTATACACAGCGATAATCGCCGGAACCGGATATGCGGTGGGCGACTCGATCGCCAATGTCCGGTTACTCAATGGCGAAACCAGCACGGTTGTCGCATCGAGCTGGTATAACATCACGACTCGAAGTGCGATCGCGTCCTCTCCAGCGATTGCCGATCTCAAAGGGTACGAAGACAAGCTAGAGGAGTTACTGATTGCGATCGCAATAAGTAACTCCTCTATAGACTCTAAAAAGGCTCCTTTAATTGCGACTACCGATGCGATCGCATCCCCCACCACAGTTGGCGGCATGTTTCTCCGTGGCTATAATGGCGCAACCTGGGATCGGATTCGTGCGGGAGTCAGCGGTGCGGCAGGGAACATTCTAGGCTATCTGAATACGATCGGGGTGGGCAAATACAACGCCACCCCACCGACCCTCACCGACGGGCAATGGTTGGAGACTCAGATCGATCGCAACGGGCAAGCTAAAATTACGGGATCGGGATTCGAGTCGATAGCAACCCTCACCCGCGCGGCAAACACAATTCGTTACGACATTAACGATGTTTATGGCACCGCCTTCGAGCTAACAAATTTTGGCCTTACAGGTGGGTTTGTCATCCTTTCGTCGGTAAAAATCGTCTTTAATATCGCCACCTTACCTGCGGGAATGGGGCCATTTTTACTATTTCTATATTCCGCTCCACCCCCATCGAACGTAACGGATAACAACGCTTTTAGCGTGCCAGTCATCCCCAACGATCGAGCGATTAACCTCACTCCTGGCGGCGGCATCCCAATCGGGAACGCCATAGTAGAACCGGGCGGCGGCAGTGTCGGGCTGAACGCGCCCAATCTCAACCTCCAAATCAAGCTCGATCCGACTCAAACTTCTGTCTGGGGATATTTAGTCACTCAAGCCGCTTTTACACCTGCTGCTGCAAGTGAGACAGCCAAGCTCACCACACTTACATTAGGGGTGTAGCTTTGATTCCAAAAGTACTAACAACCGTACTCAGCAGCCCGTTTACCAGGCTGGCAAAAAAGTATTTTCCACTGTCGCCGAGGAGGGATTTTGAAACAGTAATTAAAAAAAACTACGGTGGGACGGCGGACATTTTAACTACCCCCAGCGGTACTTATCCGGGCAATGGCGCATTTTATTCCAGTGTACTATTACAAGACGGGCGCGTATTTTGCATCCCTTTCAACAGTACTACCGCTAGAATTTACGATCCAAAATCAGACGTTTTAACTACTCCGAGTGGTACTTATCCGGGTAATGGTGCGTTTGCTAGCGGCGTATTGTTGGCAGACGGGCGCGTATTTTGTATCCCGTGCAATAGCACAACCGCGCGGATTTATAATCCCACCACGGATACTTTAAGCATCCCTAATGGCACGTATCCCGGCGCTGAAGCTTATATTGGCGGCGTATTGTTGCCAGACGGCAGAGTATTTTGTTCGCCCAGTAAAGCGGCAACCGCACGCATCTATAATCCCGCGACGGATACTTTAAGCATTCCGAGTGGCACATACTCAAGCAACTCTGCTTTATATAGTTTTATTGGTGCCGTCCTGTTGCTAGATGGACGGGTGTTCTGCGTGCCATCCGAAGCGACAACCGCTCGGATCTATAATCCCATAACGGATACTGTAAGCATTCCCAGCGGCATATATCCCGGTGGCGTTGCTTATATCGGTGGCGTATTGCTGCCAGATGGGAGGGTATTTTGCGTACCGTCTCAAAGCACAGAAGCTCGGATTTACGATCCGGTGTCCGATACTTTGACTACCCCCAGTGGCACGTATCCGGGCAATTTAGCAGATAATAATGGCGTTTTGTTACCAGATGGGCGGGTATTTTGCACTCCCCGTAATAGTGCTACTGCCGCCATCTACGATCCTGTAACGAATGCCAAGACTGTCTCTGGCATTGCTTTTCCGGGTGCAGATGCTTTTGTTAGCAGCATACTTTTAGCAGACGGTCGCGTCTTTTGTGTTCCTTACCAGAGTACATCCGCTCGGATCTACGGGCAATCGATCGGCATACGGCTACCGATGGGGCGCACGCATTCACCGTACTTTAATAAATTTTAAACAATGTCACCTAAAACCGATTGGATTCGATCGCAACTCCGACCAGACGAAGACGCATCAGAGGCGACCAGCCGCTTAAATACCCCCACCGAAATCGACAACCCGATTCCTCAAGGCAAAGTCCCGACCGCCGTAGATGTGGATAAACTCTGGGATATCGTGCCGCCGCTGGAAGTATTTAAAACTCTAAATACCCTGTTATGGGATCGGATCGTCCGGGCGATCGCTCTAAATAACAAGGCACTGGTGTCGAAATATGTCGGTGCCCTCGTCGCTGGCGGCTGTTTGACCTCAGCTACAGCGACCAAGATTGGTGTTGCTTTATCGGGAGAAATGCTCGATCCCAATTGGAAGCCTCGAATCATCACTACTCCAGCTAAACTCGCCGGATTCGATGCGGTGATGGTGCATGAAGTCCAACTCGCTCTAGAAAATAATGAAACCTCCATCACCTAAAATAGACAGCATCGACGGCGATAAGTACCGTCTCGAAGAGACATATATTGCCAAATATGGATACTGGCTAAAAGATCTTCAATTTGAAATTCCCGCTGGATTCGAGACAGATTTAGCCAGTATCCCGTGGTTTTTGCGATCGCTTGGCGACAGGGCTTGTCTGGGATTTACGCCTGTAATAATTCACGATTATCTTTGTAGCGTTGAAGGCAAATTCATCAACCTCGACGGGATAGAAATTCAACTCAGTTGGTTTCAGGTTCAATTATATTTTTTAGTCGCACTGGAGCTTGATGGCGTACCTTGGCGGCGTAGTTTAGCTGCGTTTTTAGGTGTAATCGCGGGCAATCGCTGGAATGGTAAACAGGCAATTCCACAGAGTCGGGCAATTAGATCGATCGCCGAAAGTTTAAGTAATAGGTAAGAAATGTCCGAGACCGCCACCATCAAACTAAATTTAGATAGCAAAAACTTCGCCGCCCAATGTGGGGAGGCTAGTACTAATTTGCTGTTAATCGGGACGGCGGGTAAGGCGGCGGCGTTTGGCTTACAGCAACTCGATAATATCTCGAAAACGACTGCGGCTAATTTTGTATTAGGTGGGGTGACGGCGGATAAATTTAGCAGTAATATCGGCAAGGCGACAGTCGGCATCAACACGCTAGCAAGTACGGCAATTAAGCTATCGGATCTAGCTTTTCAATTGCAGATCCTAGTCGAACTCTCTTCAGGAATTGCCAACGCTGCGAACGCTTGGAGCCGCATCCCACAAACGTTACAGGCGATGGAAGCGTCGGGCGTTACCACCCGATCGATTAACGAATTCCAAACGATGAAGGATGCCTTTGTGGGCAACCAAGTAGCGGTGGATGATTTCGTGACGATCGCCATCGCCCGCTTGGGGAAGTTTGAAGAAGCGGCGGCGCGTTCGGCCACCGTGCTTAAATCCAGCACTAGATTTGACGATTTTGGTAACGCCTTACGGGTGAACTCCAAAGAGAGTATGGAAAATGCCCTCAGTATCCAAAATCTCGTCGGCACCAAACTGTCGAACGCCGTCACTTCGACCGAAGCGGTATTAGCTCAATATCAAGTATTATCGGGCGGATTTACCAAACAAGCGGATTCGGAAAAAGTCCTCGAAGCCTCCCTCAAACTCGTCCAGATTGCTAAAGCGGGGGGGATGAGTGCCGACCCCGACGCGACGACTAAACTACTAACCAAAACCCTCTCGGCTTACGCACTGAGTGCCGATAGCGCAGCCACCACCGCTGGCACCCTGAATGCGGTCGTCGAAAACGGGATTACCACCATCCAAGAACTCGCCAATGGCTTTGGTACCGCCGGATCGAGCGCATCTAAAGCGGGAATCTCAATTTCCGAACTGGGGGCGGGGGTGGCGACTTTAACTAATATCGGACAGGGTACGGATGAAGCCCTGACCGGACTCAAGGCCCTATCGGATACGGTACTCAATAAAACCCCCCAGGCGAGTGAGGAACTAGCCAAGCTCAGCTTTAATGGTTCGCGAATTCGGTTTGACAAAGCCGAAATTCAAGCTAAAGGATTTACCCGCGCCCTCATCGACCTCTACCGTGCCACTGGCAACAGTCCCGAATCCCTTCAAAAGATCTTCCCCGACCTGCAATCCTATCGGGCGGCAGTGGGGCTGCTAACCGCCGATGGTGCGAAATTACAGGGCAACTTCGACAGTATCTCTCGCGCCGGCTCTGACGATCTCGATCGGGTGGCAGCGACAGCCAGTAATAATACCGTGGCGCGGATGCAGCAGTTATCCAATCAGTTTGAGGAGATAATTATCAGCGTGGCGGCAAATATCGCCCCAGTGGTCGAACCGGGATTAGTGGCCCTCAAGCGGATTGCGGATATTTTTGCCGCGATGCCCACGCCAATCAAACAAGCAATCGGTTCCTGGATTGCCGCGCAGGTGACGATTAAATCCAGTACGATCGCGGTGGGCTATTTAATCGATTCGCTTAAAAATCTCGCCCAAATTTACCTATTAGGTCGCGCGGTAAATTTACTATTTAGCGGCCAATTAGGTGCCGAAGCCACGATTATTAAGGAGCTGATCCTTCAACGCAAGGGGCTAGCAGCGGTAGGATTACAACTGATCGGTATCGACCAACGCCACCGTTTGGGGATCGAAAAAACCGCTAACTCGATGATTTTGCAGGGTAAGGTGGCACAAGCGGCGTATGCGGCGGAAGCTAAGGGGGCGGAAATAGCCAATGCCGCTAGGAGTAAGTTAGGGGAAATATTTAATGCCAATGTAGCGGGGGCGCGGAATATCGCCGCGCGGGTTAGTGTTAACCCCACCGCTAACACGCTCTTAAATACCGCTACTCGCACCGCGTCGGCGGTCGCCAATTTGACTCCAGTTACCAATCTTAGAGCGCGTGCCACAGGCTTCTTATCCCAAAATCCCGAGATCGAACAACTGAGTACGGAAATCGGAAATAATATTAAAGGGGCGTTCGATAGTGTTAAAATTAACGCCCAAAAAGCGCTCGACTCGACTAGAGCCACAGTTAATAATAAAGATTACATCCCCGATCCAACTAACCGAGCCGATACGGTTGGTAATAATGTCGGCAAAGCCATAAATACGGCTAGAGAAAAGCTCAAACCAGTTCCCCCGCCAAAACCAGATCGCGCGTCCGAAATCGCCCAAGCGCAATTAAACTTTCAATACCCCGAACTAATCGCCCAAAAAGCCAAGCTCGACACTCAAGTTGCGGCGGCTAAACAAGAGCTAGATAGTAATATTAAAGCGTACGAAACTAGAGTTAAAGAGTACGATCGCAAGAAGCAAAATCTAATAGATCGTGCGGCAAAGCTAGAAGAGCGCACCGATTTAGATCCGGCTACACGCGATCGCGCTTTAAACAAGCTCAACCAGGATGCGCTCAAACTCCAACAATTAGATGTTACCACTCGTGCCACCGCCGCCAGAATTAAAACCCAAGAAGCGGAATTTAAAGTCTTAGCGGGTTCTGGCGATCGGATCGATACGCTCTACAATTACTATTTAACTCAAGCTACTACTAAATTTAGCAAACTTGCCCAACTAGAAAAGTCAGCCGTCAACCTTCAAAATCAAGCCAATAGATTTAGTGAAAAAGCAACAATCGCCCGTAATTATGCCGATAATTTAAGTCAATTAGATCCCGATTCCGCGCTTACAAAAAGTGCGATCGATCGAGCCGAACGCGCGGAAGCTAAAGCCAAGGCGATAAATAGTCGCGCGAATTTAATTACTGATAACTATCGATCGGAACTCAATACCAGCGGCGGCAAAACCGCCCTACTCGCCCAACAAAACCTCCAATCAGTCCAGTTTGGCGGTAAAGAATTAATCGTTAGTTCCAAAGGATTGGAGAACATTTTATATGGCGATGTCGGTAAAAATATCGCTAAATTTGGGGCGGCAACCGTCGGCGCGGTGACGACGGGATTTACATATGTGGCAACCAACGCCACCCGTGCTGCGATCGCGCTCGGGAATGTCGCCAAGGCGGGATTGGTCGGCGGCAGCGCGCAACTCCTAGACTACCTCAAGGGGGTGCCGCAAAGCATTGCTACCGCCTTTAAAGAGGGTGGCGCGCGGGGGCTATTTAACGCGGGTATTTCGGGGATGTCCAGCCTGGGCACCAAAGCCTTACCCATGCTACCCGCTCCCATCGCCGGGGCTGCTGGTGCCCTTGCCATACCTGCATCGCTTGGCTACCTACTCACTAAAGATGACATCGCCAAAGTGCTGGCGTCCCGCGCCTATGGTGAAATCAGTCGCGATATTTTAGCGTCGGATAATAAGATCCGCGCGAGTTTTGTCGATCGCCAAAATCCATTAGCTCAACTCAAACTCGGTGCTGAAAAACTGTCGGCCTACGGCGGATCGAGCGATCCCCTGCAATTGCAGCTTCAATCCTTACGCGATTCTGGGCAGCTCACCGCCGAGCAATTTAAGGAATTAGGCGATGTCGTTAAAACAACGGGTCAAGATGGCAAGTTAAGCGCGGAAAATTTAGCTAAATTTAACGCCAAACTAGCTGGCTTTAGTACATCAAATAAACCCACCGAAAAAGGTGTCGCCGAATTAATTTTTGGCGGGGTCATTGATGCTCCCGGTAATATTCTCAAGAGTTTAGGCAAAACTTCTAACGAGCTTGGCAATCTGATCTTTGGGACGGTGGGCACGATCGCTAAACTACCCTTCGACGGTAACGTCCGATCTCCCGGTGGATTCGTCAAAAGCATTGCCGACACTCAAGCCAACCGCGATGCGGGCTACACGATCGGCGTTCAAAGTCAATCTTCAAAAATAACTAATCCCAGTCAGGATTTACTAATTAAATCAGCCGAACTCCGCGCGGCATATTCCAGCGGTAGTGCCTACGATAGCGAGAATATCAACAAGCTAGCAACGGGTAAAGCCCTAACGACTAGCGACATCGATCGCGAGAAACTTTATACTCAAAATTTGCTCGATCGCAATGCTAATTTCATCGCGGGCTTGGATAAACAAATCAGCGAATTAGATAAGAATATCGGCAATATTCAAGATCCCGGTCAAAAAGAAATCCTCCAAAATCAGATTAAATCCCTCCAAGCCAATCGGGATGCCCTCAATAAAAATAGTGAAAGCGTTAAAGCAGCAACGGAGAAGTTTGCTAAATATAATCTCGAAGTTTTGCCGGGATTAATTCGCGCTTTAACTGAAACTAAAGACCCCGGTAAAGCCGTCGATCTAGCAGCGGAAGATTTTAATCAAGTATATGAAAAAGATGCCGCAGGTAAGGCAACTAGTTACTTTAAAGACATCTCAAAGTTACGTCAAGATAGCGCTAAATATATCGATGCGATCGAGCAGCAATACGCCGTTAGTAATGGTGCGACAGCCGAAGCCGACGCAGTTTCCAAGCTCAAAGAAGCCCGCGATAACAAATTAACTTTACCCGACGGTACGACTGGGAATCGGGAAACGATCGCCAATCAGATCGCGCTTACCGATAAAATCGTCAAGATTAAAGAAGCCGAATCGGGGCGAATTATCGCGGCTAAAAATTTAGAAGCCGATCGAATTAAAGTCTTAGCGACAGCCGGGGCTAAATCTCAAATCGACGCGCAACTACAATCGCAAGATATCGCGATCGCCATAACTAACGAGCAGATCTCAGCTAAAGAGCAAGAAATCCAAGAGTACGCCGCCTACCCGCGTAAGGTGGTGGAATTAGAGCAGCAAGCGGCTAAATTACGGATAAATATCGAGCAGCAGACAGCCGATCGCCTCAAAACGATTCGCGAGCGCGATTTTAATTTACGTCAGGCACGATACGACCTATATACCGAAGGCTTAAAAACACTTTCTAGTCAACTCAAAATCGGCAATACCGACTACATCACTCAAACTAGCCAAGCTGAAATCGCCAAAGCCACTGAGGCGCTTAACGAACTCTATACCGAGCGCGATCGTTTAAATGAATCTAGTCCCGAATTAAACAATAAAATCGCTCAAACCGAAGCTAGACTAGCCCAAACTCAAGCTACCAGTCAAACGCAAATATTCGACGCCCAAATGGCAGTCCGCCGTCAGGAATTAGCCAACCGATCCACCGCCCAAAAACTACCATATGAGTTGGAAAATAAGTATGGCGAACTCCAGCAAAAAGCCGCCGAATTGCGCGGATCGATCCTCAATAGTAATAAAGAGTTATTTGCTAGCACGATCGAGAATTATCAACAACAATTAGCCAATGAAAGTAAGATTGTCAATAATAGCGTAGCGCGGGCAAATATCGATCTAGTGTCCGCAAAAGCCAAACTTGCCAATTTAGCAACTCAACAAGCCTACGAAAAAGAATCATTAATCCTCGGTCAAAAATCTCAGGAGTTAGGAATTAAGACACTTCTAAATCAACTAACCATTTCTAAAATTACCCAACAGCGGAATATTGCCGAACTCGAACTCAATCGGATTAAGCTCGATCGGGATACCTCGAATTCGCCCGAAAGTATCGCCGCCAAAAAGGAGAACGATTTGGCGGTGACGGCGGCTAAATCCGAATTGATTGCGATCGACAAACAGGGGCAATTACTCAAAGAGCAATTAACCACCACCACTAAAATTAACCAGTCGAAACTAACCCAACTAGACGCGACTAATAAGACCGCTCAAACGACAGCAAGAATTGAGGTACTCACCAAACAAATCGAGAAATCCCAAAGCGTAATTACCCGTAATGCTGAAACTCAAACTCTTGCCTATACAGCGCAAACTAACGCTCTAACCGTCCGATCGAGTGCCTTTGAATTTCAAACCAAGCAACTGGAAAATCAATCTAAACTATTATCCAACGCTCAAAACCACCTCAGTGCGATGGCTGAAAGTAGAGCATCGGAATTAGGTAACTTAAGCGAACTAACTACGATCGAGAGCGTTAAAGCCGGGATTGCCGAACGCATCGCCATTATTAAATTATCATCTTTAAACAATCAAATTGCTCTAGAAAAGCGCGTATTAGAACTAAATATCCAGCAGCAGCAAGCAACACTTGAAGGCGATAAAATCAAGCAACAAATTGCCGAATCCCAAGGCGAAAGTGCGAGCATTATGGCTCGCGCCAATTTAGAAAAACTCTACGCCAAAGGCAATCTAGCCGATCCCAACGAGATTAAGGCGGCACAACTCGATTACCAAGCTAAATTACAACAGTTGGATTTGACCCGTTCCAATCGGGTCTTACTCGGTCAGCAGCAGGTAATTCTCGACCAAAATGCGACCTTGCAACGCGAACAGCTACAGCAAACTCAAAAAGTCAAACTACAAAGCGCCGCGATCGATTACTCTAAAACTCAATCGACAGGGCGCGCGGGCGAACTCCAAAACGAGCTATTCAACGCGGGCGTCCGCGATGAAGGCTTGAAATACTACCAAAGTCTGGCGACTAGCATCGTCGGGAATGCGCCAAGTAACATGGCTGTGCCCTACTTTAATTCGGCATACGATCCGCGCTCTAACTATAACGTCTCAGGAGTCGCCAATCCCGAAAGACTAGCGGTACCGACCGTTCCATCCCCCGCTGGCACTGTCGATCTTACTCCAAACATCCCCAACCTCAAAATCGAATCTTACGATAAGTCCATTGCCGACCTGCGTGCTAAATATCAAAATTTTAGCGACCGTCCGATGAATATCGAGGTCAAACTACCCGCAGAGCTAACTAAAATCCAGCAACAAGGTCAAGCTCGCAATGGCGATAAACCAGTCGCCCCAGTTAAAACCAATAAGATCCAGCTCAACAGCCCGATTACCGTCTACGTTGCCGACGCTAAAGAAACCAAAGGTGCGGTGACAAACAGCGTTTTAGATGGACTGTATGAGGTACTCAAATTAGTTGACAATTAACTATTAACTTCCAACCCAATCTCCCGTGCGATCCGCTCTTTGGCTTTTTGGATTTTAGCTTGATGCCGAACGTGCCGCCGATCTTCGAGCCTAATCAAGCGATCGCGAGTAGTCGGCGGAATCGGGGGAATCGGATCTAGAAACAATCTTTTGATGCAATCTTGCCGGATATCGCGTGGCAAGGCGAGAATTATTTTAATGAAATTT
This sequence comes from Chamaesiphon sp. OTE_8_metabat_110, assembly GCF_031382685.1. NCBI lineage: Bacteria > Bacillati > Cyanobacteriota > Cyanophyceae > Gomontiellales > Chamaesiphonaceae > Chamaesiphon > Chamaesiphon sp. OTE_8_metabat_110. Next base: position 26,786 of record NZ_JANMZA010000063.1, read on the forward strand.
AATAGCGACAAGTTGCCATTATTACGCGCGCGTGAAATCGTCTGATTGGTAATAATTTCTTGTTGCTGGAGTTCCTCATGCTTGAGCTGGCTATCTTCGATCGCCCGATCGAGCGTTTCGCTCAGGTGCCACTTGAGCTGGCGATCTCTTTCTACTTGCTCGATTTGATTCATAGCTGGAGCGTGCAGGTAACTTAAATCTAGAATACCACATTGTTCGATTTTATACACAATTTTAACGCTTTCGGTATTATTGCGCTAATCTATTAAAAATACCAATTTATGCGATAAGATACGGAAAGCGTTAAGACAGTCGCGCGTAATTTTGGCGAAGCTGTGTCGGCACAACATGGATTATCAAACCGATCGCATTGACGAACAAAGTTATTTCTGGGTATTATTCAAATCTGAAAACGCCGAATTATTTGAAACATGGAGGGACATTGCGTCGGAATATTCAATTTTAGAATTTTCCAATTTGAGAGAACTGACATATTTAATGGAAAACCTCTCGCCTATCGAATTCCACGGCGATCCGATCGAAGTGTTTATCTGTCGCAGAATCTGGCAAGATAAAGTCGAGCGCGACTATATTATCGACGTGGAATTGAAAAAATATATTTACGAAACCCCGGCGCTCAGATGGCTGTTTTGGTCGCGGTTGGTGGACGTTAATTAGGTAAGAGGTAATAGGTAATAGGGTGGCAAGTCGCTTGCTTTGATGCACGGTTTTTTAGCATTACTCATGCCGTGCGTTGCGGGGCACCCGCCACGCTCACCGTCGGTGACTAGATCTATGCCTATTACTAGTCTAAAACCTATTACCTATTACCTATTACCTATTACCTAAAACAAGTGGACGCCGAAACTAAACTAGCAATTCAAAGTTTATCTAGCCAAATAATCCGGCTTGAAAAGTTGGTAAACAAGCATATCCCGCAAGCATACGGCTGGGTGAGTCCGAGTCGCTGCGAACGCTTGTCTGAGGGGATCTGGACTAGGTATAAGATAATTACCGCGATCGAGAAGGCGGTTAAGGGTAACGCATCGCCGTTGATTAGAGGGGAACACTACGAACTATTGTCGGACGATCGCTATAAAGTTAACTACGAGGAATGGATGACGATCGATTGGAGTCGTTTGAATTAGGCAATATTTTAGGCAACATCCAAATCGAATCGCCACAACAAGAGCCGTAGCAATAGCTTTAGCAATTCATACTAGAGGATTGAAAATCCTCGTGTCCGGAGTTCAAATCTCCGTCCTGGCATATCTAGAAACCTCGCGCTGTGCGGGGTCTTCGAGTTTTTACTCATATTTTAGGCTTGCTCCATGTAATCGAAATAGCCTCAAGTTGATATCACATAGGCTATCATTCTAGTACGATCGTAAAAATAGTAGTAGACACAAATGTGTTTATTGGGGCGATCCTGAGTTCTCAGGGACTAAACCGCGAACTGATTCGACGTTGCTTGCTTGGTGAATATCAGCCGATGATGAGTAATGCTCTGTATCTAAAGTACGAATCAGTAATAGAGCGGGAAGAGATTATCGCCAAATGTCAACTAGATAGAAGTAAGGTTAACGAGCTACTAGATGGCTTTCTGAGTATGTCTAAGTGGGTCTACATCTACTATTCATGGCGACCTAATTTGAGAGATGAGGGTGATAACCACGTCATTGAATTAGCGATCGCGGGGAATGCTTAGATCTTAGCTACTAACAATCTTAGAGATTTTAGAGGCTCCGAACTAACCTTCTCACAGTTGCAAATGCTCAACCCACACCAAATTATCGTAGAATAACTTTGTGGCAGTTTTAACAGTGCGGATGCCAGACGATCGGCATTCGAGATTAAAGGCGTTAGCCGCTAGTCAAGGCGTGAGCGTCAATAAAATGATTGAAGAGCTTACAACCGTCGCGTTAGCCGAGTTTGATGCTCACAATCGATTCAAGGTCAGAGCCGCTAGAGGATCGGCGGCTAGAGGTTTGGAAATACTCGACGAACTAGACAAACTGGACTCCTAATCAAAATAGCCCCAATCTTGGGTTGTTGCCGCGAGCGGCAAAATCCGGAAGATCGGGGCTACATCTAAATCGATAACTGTTGGAAGCTGTTGGCGAACAGGTAACTAACGACTAACACTAACACTATGAATCAGATATCGCGTTCGCCCATTAAATACTTTTTTATTACTCCCCTAAGTTGGGGTGAGATTGGATTAACTATCGCGAATGCTAGGAAATGTCGCCAGATCGCGAGCGCTAGCAACCATCGCCGCAATTTCTGAAGGTTGCCAATTATGGGTAGATTGGCATTGATGCGCCGCCAACAATCCCCACAAGCCGCGTTGGGTGAGAATCGGTACGACTAAATTGGCTTTGACATGGAGTTCGCGGAGATGGTCGCGGTGACAAGGTTGAATCAATTCGGTTTCGATATCGGGAATCGCCCGGATGCGTCCGTGTTCGTAGAGCTTGGCATATTCGCCATTAAAACAGCGATCGGGGCCACTCGCACCTAGAATGGAAAACTGGTTATCGCTGAGCGACTCAAAGGTGACGCGTCCCGACCATTGATAGTAAAAATAGTACAGTACGATTCGATCGGCATTCATCAACTTACGGAGTTCGTCGGTAGTTGTCTGAATCAGTTTGTCCCTAGCTAAATCGCGGGATAACCTGTCGAAGATGGTTTGGAGCGATGGATCGGGCATAACCTATGTGCTGCGTGCTGTTTAGCGTTTAGTTATTCAATATTTAGCGCACTATCCAATAATTTTGAGGCGAGGTATCGATCGGTTATCGGGCAGATAATCTCAACTCCAGCCTAATAAATCCGATCTAAAATCTGGTGTGCCATCTCTAGTTTAGCGCAGGGAAGGATATCGATCCGCTCGCCATTGGGTTTGAGGATGACGGCTTGATTGCGATCGCTCCCAAAGCCACTTTCTGGTAAGTCTACCGGATTAGCCACGATCGCGTCCAATTGTTTGCGCTCTAATTTCTCCAGCGCTGGCGCGATAATATCCCCAGTCTGAGCGGCAAAGCCGATTAATTTTTGGTGGGGTTGTTTAATTTTGCCGAGTGCCGCAATAATGTCGGGTACTGGCGCTAATTTTAATTCGGTTGGGAGTAGTTTTTTTGGTAACTTGCGATCGCTATATTGCGCGGGCTTAACATCTGCAACCGCTGCGGACATCAATACGATATCGGCATTTGGAAAATGCGCCAGCATTTTGTGGTGCATGTCTTCACTGTTGATAATGGGGATGAGATTTACCCGGCGATCGATCTGCACATCCGGTAAGGTACCATGAACCAAAGTCACCTGCGCCCCGCGATGAACTGCTGCTTGCGCCAGAGCTAGTCCCATTTTGCCAGTAGCAGGATTGCCAATAAACCGCACGGGATCGAAGAATTCTCGCGTTCCCCCGGTACTAATTAACAAGTTTTTGCCGACTAAATCGAGCTTGCCATGAGTATGTAGCAACGAATGAATGTAGGGTAAAATTTCTTCAGGCTCTGCCATACGTCCCATCCCGACTCGATCGCAAGCGAGTAACCCCATCGCTGGCCCCGCCGCATGATAGCGCGAATCCTGACTCAATAATTGCCAATTGCGCTGCACGGATGCTTGCTCCCACATTTCTGTATTCATAGCTGGTGCGAGCAAGATCGGGCAAGTCGAAGCCAGGACTGTATTTGTCAATAAGTTATCCGCCAATCCATAGGCTAATTTGGCCAATGTATTGGCAGTCAGTGGCGCAATTAATAATAAATCTGCCCATTCGCCCAATTCGATATGAAGGGGGCGATGATGAATGGGTTGCCAAAAATCTCGATCGGTATAAGCTGGGTGGCGGGATAATGTTGAGACAGTTAAGGGGGTAATGAATTGTTCGCCGCCTGTGGTGAGGATAACTTTTACCTCAATTTCTGCTTTGAATAGTGTAGAGATAATTTCGCACACTTTATATGCGGCAATTCCACCCCCAATTCCGATTAGAACTCGCATCGGTCGTGGTTTTTGGGTTGATGAGTGAGATGCGGAGATCTTTACCCCACCCCAGCCCTCCCCTTATAAAGGGGAGGGAGCAAAAGCCCCCCCTTTATAAGGGGGGCTGGGGGGGTAAGGGTTGTAGATGATTCTGGTATTTCGGCGTGGATCTTCCCACCCCGCCCTACGGGCACCCCTCCAGGGAGGGGATTTTTTAGACTAGGCTTCGTCGTAGGCTTCGAGATCGAGGAGATGGATGTAGGGTTCGACTAAATCGGGGCGTTGGAATGCGATCGCGCGTAAGAAATGCCAATCTTTCAAGCCATCAAAAGGATTGCGATAATCATCGCTTTCCAGGCGTAAGGCTAGGGCTTCTACTTCTTCTGTAGTCAAGTTGGGGATAGTATTCCGTTGCGACAGCTCGATTGTGGTCATAGGTCAAACCTCCTTACAAATTGGGCAAAAGTTTAGCAAGCTACTGTTATTTTAGCCTTCTTAGTTATTATTACCCGTTAATCGAGCGGGATTAACAAACTTATTGATAATTTAGATTATTTGCTTACAAAATTTCTCACTACCTCCAAAACTTCTGGCACGATCGAGTGTCCCATGTCAAACTCCTGATATTGCACGTCAACACCCCACTGAGTCAGTGTTTCTTGACTTTTTCGAGCGGCAGAGATCGGCACGACATCATCTTGTCTACCATGCACGATCGACACAGGTGGAGCCGCTTGGGGAGGTTGCGATCGATTTTGATGCAAGTAACCACTCATCACAATCAGACCCGCTACAGGCAAATCTAGCCCAATCTCCAGCGTCATTGCCCCACCCTGAGAGAAGCCCGCAATCCAAGTTCGATCGAGTGGAATCCCTGTAGAATCGGGCAGCGACTCGATCCAAGTTGTCAAAACTTCGCGACTAGTGGCAAGTTGGATAAGGCTGCGATCGTTCAATTGTCCCGCACCTGTGAAGGAATACCACATCTTCCCCGTGTCGCTATATTCATGGTCGAAGGTGCCATTGGGAAACAGAAATTGATATTCTGGCAGTTTAAAGTAGGGCACGAGTTCGCCGAGATCGTCATGATTGGCACCCCAACCATGCAACACCACGATCGTGCCGATGGGATTGCCCGTCTGAGCGGGGACAAAAATGATGTCTAGTGGACTATTCGGATCGATTTGAGTCATCGGTGCGTATGGGTAGTTTCAGTAAAATTTTGTGGATGAGCAAAAAACACCCGATTGGGTTACTTTTAGGCTTTCATTTATGCCCTAGTTCGTACTATAGTGAATCGTCTAGAAATAAGTACCCCCTTTCCGTTAGTAAAATCATGACATTAATCCGCCTAATTCAAAGAGCTAGCATTCTCGCTGGGATGACTTTTGCAAGTCTTCCTTTTTACAGTAATATCGCTCATGCTGACACGCCAACGCCACAGTTTTGTGTCATTGCGAGTAATGGTAAAACTGTGTGCGGTACTCTCAAAGCAGTCGAACGGGCTTGTGTGACTACAAATGGTACCAATACTATCTGTGGCAAGTTCAAGTCAGCCAAAGATGGGCAGGAGCAAGGGCAAGAAGAAGCCAGAACCCCCGCGTCGAATCCTGGCCAGCGAAAAGAGTTAGGTGGTGTTACTTATGTGCTAAGAAGCTGTAGAAGGTCGAGTTCAGATATCAAATGTAACTTTATCATCACAGCAAAAAAAGCAAACAAACTTAATATCTCTACAGGTAAAGGTAAGTCATCAATTGTTGATTCTGCTGGAAGAACTTATCCAAGTTCTTCCCTGGAATATAACGGTGACAACCAAAACAACATCTTTACAGATATGTCTCCTGGGGTGGATTATGTTGTAGACATTAACTTTGAAAATATACCAGGACAAGTAACAAAAGCTTCACTTTTAAGCATAGCTATGTATGCGGGGAGTGGTGTTGTTCAATTCCGAAATGTTCCTTTCTCGAACTAAGTTAGATCCATTTAACAGCGATCGCGATTCGATCGAATTCATACATTTATCGATCGCGATTTAGAATCTGTAGGGGGTTCCCCTTGCTTGCACTCAGAGGAGTCGAAGTGTGGGTACCCTCATTGGTGCGGGGTAAGCACGAGGCATTACCCCTACAGGTTATTTGTGGGTTTAAGGATGAGAAAATGATGATATTGTCGATCGAATATGTAAATGTTGGGTTTAGTATTCGATCGATCCAGTTCACATAATCTACGCATATTCTATCGATCGCACATGTGGATGCTGGGTTTCGCTTTGCTCTAACTAACGTACAAATTTATCCTGATTTAACCCCTTCTACAAAACCATAAATTTCATCACCATGCAATTCTTTACAGATATGTTCAAAAAGATCTCAGCATCGATGTTTGCGCTGATCTTAATTTGCTTCTTTCTGCCATTTATTACGATCTCATGCCAAGGATCTCCAGTCATAAAAATGAGTGGCTTACAAATGGCAACAGGCGTTGAGATGGCAGATCCATCCGCTAGCTTAAATTCTGCCTTTGGTGGAGTACCTAGTACCCCTAAGACCCAAAAAATACCTGGTACACCAGCGGTGGGAATAACATTTTGTCTAGCAGGCGTGGGATTAGCAACTTCTTTGCTACTCAAAAATCGCCAGAGATATCTAGCTCAAGCGATTGCAGGTGGTTTAGGCGTATTACTACTTTTATGGGTAAAATCTAGTACAGATGATGCTGTGCTCAAACAAGGTGGGATAATTCAAGTCAATTATGATGCGGGATTCTGGTTGGCTTTCTTACTATTTTTAGGTGCGACTGGATTAAATGGTTATCAATATCTAGAAGATCGTAAACCATAGTCGATCTTGTGGTTGTTGGGTTGAGCTAAATCGAAACCCAACCTACAGATCTTTGGTGTGCTGTGCGCTCGCCATTCGGATCGATCTGGCGGATCGAACATCTGTATACTGGTGCCAGTATTTATGAGATTTGATGTAGTGATGAGATATCAATTGTTAATGTCGATCGCGATCGTTACTTCGATCGGATCTGTGAGCCTAACGATGCCGAGTATTGCTGGATCTAGATTTCGCCCATTCGAGGGTCGATCTACCAGTCGATTGCTGTTATCAAAACAGCCGAATCTAGTCGATTTTCCTGAAGTGGGATTGGCAATTCCCCAACCGAGTGGATTTACTAAAGCAACATCATTTTATGGATTCGAGCAAGCTGCAACCAGCTCATCAGTGGTACTCTCGAAAATTCCTGGGCCATTCTCGGCGGTAACTAAAGGATTTAATAAAGAGACTTTGGCAACTAGGGGCATATCTTTAATTTCTAAGCAACCAATCAAAATCGATAATCAGTCAGGGTTTCTGTTGCAAGTATCTCAATCAGCCGCTGGTCAAAAATTTCTCAAATGGATTTTAGTATTTGGCAATGAGGAAAGCACAACTGTAGGAGTTGCCAGCTTTTTGGAAGAAAATGCTACAAAAATCGGTGAGCCACTTAAACAAGTTTTGCTAGCAGCATCCCCGCGCACGTCTTCAGCTCCAACCGCTTCCTCGCTACCATTTAAAATTACACCAGTAGCAGGTTTATCTTTGGTTACAAAGGTGTCAGGAGTGGGTAAAGTCGCACTATTTACCAAGGATGGTAATATTCCCACAGTAGCTCCGACAGATCCGTTATTTGTTGTTGCTCCATCGCTGGGCGATGTTGCTATTTTAGACCAAAAATCCTTTGCAACTCGGCGTATTTCTGCCTACCCGCAAACAGATATCGTCGCGATAAGATCGACTACTGAAATCTCGATCGATAATTTAACTGGTTGGGAAATTGTCGCTAATGGTAGAGACAAACAAACGAAAGCACCTTTAGCTATCTATCAAGTGATGCTGTTTCCCAAGCAAGGCGGATATATCGTGATAACAGGGATTGTCGGCGATAAACAGTCCCAAATTTACATGCCAAAGTTCAAGGCGATGGCACTAACTTATCGGAACTCCAAGTGACGGATATGTTAGTCAATTGAGGCTTGATTGTAATGAGTCGATCTCTACTTCTACCATGTCAGGAAACTTAGCAGTTATTGTTAACTCTCCGCCTAGATTGCCGATTGCTTGACGTAAGTAACTTAGGTAGATATCGACATTCTCGATTGGAGTTTTAGATGTATCTACGCGCCAATTTGCTGCTGTAACTGCAATTGCTTCTCTTAACTCAATAGCTGCTAATAGTTCCTTTTTCTTACGTTCGATCTCTAATTTTCTATCTTCGGGCAAGTTCTCTACGAGACGTTGAAATGGATGATGACCGCTCATTAGATTAATCCCTCCTGTCTAAGTTCCTCTAAATAAATATCATACAGTCGATCTGCAATTGGGATATACTCTTCATAAAAGCGGTCGTTACCAGTTTTATCTCCGCCGATTAGTAAAATAGCACTGCGTCGAGGGTCGAAGGCGTAAAATATCCGCAATGGATGTCCAGAACTTTGCACTCTCAACTCTCTCATGTGAGAATGTCGAGAACTATTAATCCCAGATGAGTGAGGGAACTTGAGATTAACACCCAAACTCATTAGCAATTCAACGGATACATTAATATCATCTTGCTCTGACATCCCAAGCTCCTCCCACCATTGGGCGAACTCGTTTGTATATTCAATTTCATAACTCATAGCTCGACCCTATCCGCAGAGCATAACTTTTTTCTAATCGTTATGCAGTAAGATCTTATAAGTTTCTGCTGTCGGTTTGGTGGCTTGGGCTACTGCTTTATCGAGATCTTTGAGATGGTAGCGATCGCTAATCAACGCATCGACATCAATGCGATGATTGAATACTAGATCTGCGGATAATGCCTGAACTTTAAACGACGAACTATAACTACCCATCAAATCGATTTCACGTCGGTACAAGACATTGGGATTAATTGGGATTTCTAACTCGTCGGGGAACTCGGCAAAGAACAGGATTTTGCCACCTTTGCGGGTGCAGTCTAGGGCTTGGAAAAAGGCTTTGTCGCTGGGTACAGCGAGGATGGCAGTATCTACACCTATACCACCTGTTAAGGCTTGGATTTTGGCGGTAAGATCGGGATCGCGGGCATTGAAGGCGGCTTCGGCACCGACTGATAATGCTTTTTCCACCCTAGAGGGAATTAAGTCAGTGGAAATGGCTCTGGCTCCAAAATGCTTAACCAGCATAATAAACATTAACCCGATCGGGCCTGCTCCGGTAATCAGCACGGTATCGCCAGCTTGAATATTTGCTTTTTTAACAGCCTTGAGGCAGCAATTTGTCGGCTCGACGAAGCTTGCTTGTTCGTCGGTAACTCCAGCGGGAATCGTTATTAAGCCGCCATTTCGGACGATATGTCCTGGCACTTTGACATATTCAGCAAAGCCGCCACCACTGGGTGTAAATCCGGCTGTAGTCGTGACATTTTTGTAGACATCGCACATGGAATAATTTTCATGGAGACAGTAGTTGCAGTGCATACAGGGAATATGGTGCATTACGACTACTCTTTGTCCGACTTGCCAATCCTGGACATCCGCGCCAACTTCACTAATGACGCCAGCCGTCTCATGTCCAAAAATTCGGGGCGGTTCGTAAAGTGGGTAAAGGATCTTTTTGATATCTGACTGGCACAATCCCACCACTTTAACCTTTACTAATACCTCGTCGGCGGCGATGGTGGGGACTGGGATATCTTCATAACTGAGCCGATTGACGCCACGAAATACTTGTGCTTTCATTCTGGTTGAGTTGGGAGATGGAAGATGGGAGATGGGAGATGGGATTAATGTTCGTTAATGCCTTTGTTTGGCGATTCTAATAATTCAAATAAGCCATCATCTAGTTCATAGCCTAACATTTGCGTCATAAATTTCAGCCGCGATCGATCGGCGATCTGGCGATGTTGCAGCCAATCTGTCAACAAAAACACTCGGTACATTACCCAGATTTCTAGAGCTTCAGGATTGTACTGAATCCCGTCTTTGCGGCTGAATTGATGGGGAACTAGCATCGCCACATATCTGGCAAGTTCGCCCGCTTGCCAATCGAGGAGCAGTGGGAGGTATGGATAGCAGGCATCGAGACGGATAAACCACAGCCGGACTTCGGCGATTTCTGATAGCTCGCGCGGATCTTGGGGATCTCGATCGTATTCGATCGCGAGTGTTAAATCTAGGTCGAATTGTTTAGCCTCAGTCGTTAACCAGCGATCGATCGATGGCGCAATCTCTGATAAGTCCAAACTCAGGAGTGCTCGATCGCTAATCTTCAAAGTCGTCATAGTCTCAAGTTGTTATAAATTTGACAAGTAGCAAATATCTAACGGCTACTAACCGTAGTTTCAAAGATCGCTAATGATGTTATTATTTGGCAACAAATCCCTGTGTCTGTACTTTAACAGAGATTTGACAGCCAGTTATTAGCCTATGACTATACAATTTCATGCGACTCAAACGACTGAGAACAGCAATCGCCGTTGGCATAGGCTCTCTGCGCAGGCAGACGCTTCGCGAATGGAACGAGGTTCAACCGACAAGTGAAAATACCTAAAATGTTGGCAATCGCTGCTAAGTTTGTCAAACTATTAAAATAAGGTGAGTAAAACACTAATAATTTCAAATTTGTGGTATCTATATTGTCAAATATAGACAGTGTATCTGCCTAGCTCTCAATCTTGAGTAACTTAAGTAATAAGGATTATCGTCAATTTCGAGTGAGTAATATCTAGATTTTAACTATAAAAGACATTTTTACAGTCGCACTAACAACTTATATTTATTTATTAAAACAATAATGCAAGACAGCAAGCATAACAAAATTGAGGCGCAGTTAAACACCCTCTGGCAAAAATTCCGATCGCCACAAACCACAGCGAACCATTCGGCAACTTCTGTCGAAGTCAAAGGTCATCAAATCGAGAGCGATGGCGAACTAACGCATAGGGGTAGCTATCTGCCTGCTGACGATCCAGACGACGATCGGTTGGAAGTATCCGCAATTAGGAATATTCCCGATCGCGACTTATTTACTGAGCTTGTCGCACCGATTAGCAAGCTGAATTTACCTACTGTCACGCTCGATCCGCTGTCGGCATTTTGGGCAGTATTGGCGGCGATGGTGGGTGGTACGGGGATTACTAGTTACCTATTGCTGATTGCAGTACCGCCAACGCCAAGTTGTCAAGGGGTAATTCCCGTCTCGACAGATAGCGAGCGGCTGTACTGCGCTCAAGTCGGTGCTGAAACTAAAGAAATTCCCAAGCTGCGTAGTGCGATCGAGCTAGTTAGAGGCTGGACAGATCGACACCCACTTTATGGGGAATCCCAGCGGCTGCTCAAATCCTGGTCGGAAGATCTGATCCGGATCGGGCGCAAGCAGCTCAATGAAGGCAAGATCCAAAGTGCGATCGCGACGCTGAAAATCGTCCCCACGACCAGCCCCAGCTACGATAGCGCCCAAGAATCGATCTCCAAGTGGTCGCTGCAAGCTCAAGACAGTGCCAAAATCGATGGTCAATTCGATCGCGCCATGCAGACTGCGGACTGGAATCAAGCCTTTGTGGTCTTGCAAACCGTCCAGAAGATGCGTGGCAGCTATTGGAGCAGCTTCAAGTACGATAAAATGTCTGCTAAGCTCGCCCGAGAGCGTGACGCTTGGGATAAACTTCAAGAGGCGAAGGATACGCTGGTAAACAAAGATAGCGATGACTACAATACCCGCGCCAAGCGGATCGAACTCGCTGTCAAAGCCGCTGGTAAAAAGGAACAAATCGCCGAACCACCATTACCTAACGATCCAGCGCCGATCGTCGCGGCGCTGAAACTGGCAAACAAGATCGACTCTACGACCTATGTCTATCAAGAGGGGCAAATCCTGCGGAGTAAATGGAGCAAGCATTTAGTCAACTTGAGTATCAGCGCGTACAAAGCGCAGAATTTTAATGAGGCGATCGCGATCGTCCAAAAAGTGCCTCAAGACACGTCGGTCTATGCCGAAGCACAAGATTGGGTCAAACTCAATCGGGCGCATGTCTGGGCGGGTAAGCGACACATGCTAGCGATGATGGATGCGATCGCCCAAGTCAAAAAAATCCCCAAAACTAGCGCGATTTATACCATAGCTCGCACCAAACGCTCCAACTGGGAAGGAATGCTCAAGCACCAAACCCAATTCCAGTGGGCAAAAACGATCGCCAGCTTCCAGCAACCTGCTACTCTATCACTCGCAATCCAGACTGCCAAACAGATTCCCGCTCAAAGTGAAGTCGGTCAATCCATCCAAAGTGAGATCTCGACTTGGAATCGCCAAATTGAAACCATCGACAATCGAATTATCTTGGCAAAAGCCAAACAAATCATCAGTAAAGGTGAATCCCTCGCAAACCTCAAAGCCGCCGTGCGGTTAGCTGGGAAGATTACCGAAGATCGACCATTGGGTGAAGAAATCGTCGGCTATGTTGCCAACTGGAATGAAAAAATTCAGACGATCGAAGACCGTCCGATCCTTGCCAATGCGATGGCGCTAGCTAGTAAAGGTAATTTTACTCAAGCCGTGGCGATCGCAAATCAGATCGCTCCGGGGAGAGCGCTTTATCAAGATGCTCAATCCCAAGTCCGTTACTGGAACCTCGAACTACAAGAAATTGCCGATCGCCACACCTTAGATCGTGCTATTAGTATTTATCGGCAGGGCAAGATTACCAGCGCGATCGAGCTTGCTGCCACCATCGGTCGGCGCAGTCCGATTTATAGCGATGCTCGTGCCTATGTCGCTGATTGGCGAATGCTGCTGACACCACGTTCGGCACGTAACTAGTCGATAATTAAGTTGCCACTGGCTACATG
>NZ_JANMZA010000072.1:0-3625 GCF_031382685.1 Chamaesiphon sp. OTE_8_metabat_110
GAACATGTGCATCATTGCCTCCAGCTCTGGCGAATCACTCACCTGAATCGAATCACAAATGATGAAAGTGCCACCGGGCTTAAGCACCCGATAGCATTCCTCGATCGCTTTTTGGCGTACCGCCGGGGGCAGTTCGTGGAATAAGAAGACACAGGTAACGGCATGGAAGTAGTTATCCACATAGGGCAACTCTTCAATATTGCCTTGAAGTAACTGCACCAGTGAGCCTGGTAGATCGGCAAGCTGTTCGTTAGCTTTGCGAAGATAGGCTTCTGAAAGATCTACACCATATAACGAAGCTTGCGGCAACATCGCCCGCACACCGCGTAATGTCCGCGCGGTACCACAAGCAGTATCCAGAATCCGAATTTGCTTAGCAGGAACATCACTAAAAGCTTTCAAGCCAGCTTTGAGTGGAGCTAAGATCCGACGGCGCATGGCATCGGCACTCCCACCAAATAAAATCTCAACTTGCAAATCGTACAGGTTGGCAGAGAGATCGCTCAAGTAGCCACCAGTTTGATGGTGAAAATTTTGCACGTAATAGCTAGGATAGCCTTCAGTCTCGATCGAGCGATCGAAATCCTGATATTTTTTTCCATCAGCACGCGCCCAAATGCTCGGCATGTCAGCGAGGAGGGAAGGATACTGACGAAGATAATCCGCCCAAGGCTCATCGAAAAGTAAGCTAGTGGGATAGATGCCGTTTTCAGCATCTTGCCAATCGGTAGCTTGCAAATCGTTGACGCGTTGCTGAAGTTTGGCAATCAATTCTGGCGGTACCGGAATCATCGGTAGATCGTTGGGCTTGAATGCCTTCCGCGCCTGAATGCTAGCAGTTTTGTGGGCGAAGCTCAGGTAGCTCTTGCCTTGTTGAAGCGTTTGGTAAGTTAGCTTGGTGAGGGTGTCAGCCATGTCTGCGAAATTCTTTTTTATAAAAGTATTGTAAACAAATCTAACGAATCTCAGCGAGTTTGTAAATTAAATGCAGCGATTATTTAGGCGATTAGGCAAGTGCGTCTTCAGGTGTCCATTCTCACCAGATTGCCTCATCCTTACCTGCTAGTAGTAAGCAGTTCGAGCTGTGGAAATCGATCGCATTGTTGTTGTTACCGCGAATATTGCCAATCCCGAACACCGCAGATGGATTGTGTTACCATCAGGGGAAATAGGTATTGACATCCTAAAGTAGACATGAGCAAAGTGCTGGTGTTAAATGCTTCCTACGAGCCGCTGAACATTACTGGTTGGCGACGTGCGGTAATCTTGATGCTCAAGGGGAAAGCAGAACAAGTCGAACACAATGGCAAATATTTATACCGAGACTTTCCCTTACCAACGGTGATTAGGTTGCGGCACTATGTAATGGTGCCCTATCGCGAAATTCCCCTCACCCGCCGGACTGTACTCAACCGCGACAATCACTCTTGTCAGTACTGTGGTTATAAAGGCGATGGCTTGACGCTAGATCATGTGATGCCCCGATCGCGCGGCGGCCCAGATACGTGGGAAAATTTGATTACGGCGTGTATGCGGTGCAATGTCAAAAAGGGCAACCGCACGCCCAAGGAAGCGAATCTACAGCTTTATACTCAGCCGCGCCGACCGTATAGTAGTCTGCACTATGAGGCAGCTACTCAAATTAATAATGGCGCTCATACGGAGTGGCGGAAGTATATTATCGGGATTTAAGAAGATGTCTGGAAATATGGACAGCATCGTTGGCGTTGGCGTAGCCTGTCGTAGGCACAGCCTACCAGAGGTAATCTGTTGATACTAGCTTTGGTAGTAATCCCCTCAATTCCCCATAAAAAGTTATTTTATTCTGCACACACAAGTCTGTTGGAGATGATGCGTAGTCCTTTACCCCACCCCAGCCCTCCCCTTATAAAGGGGAGGGAGCAAAAGCCCCCCCTTTATAAGGGGGGGTTGGGGGGTAAGCCCACTAAAAACGTAGCAGTTAGACGCATCCATTCATCCTCCTAACCACTTGCCTTCAAGTGTTGCTTGGCTTGTTGCCAGAGCGATTCTAGTTCGGTAATAGAATAATCGGTTAATGGTCGATCGATATAGCGTTCCATTTGGGTAATGCGATCGATAAATCTTTGATTGGTACCGCTCAAGCCTCGCTCTGGATCGAGTTTACACCATCGGGCGAGATTGACGATGGTAAATAATAAATCTCCCAATTCAGTTTCTTGATGTGCGAGATCGGGCGTGGCAAGTGCTTCTTTAAGTTCGCCTAACTCTTCCTCAAACTTTTCCCACACGCCATCGATATTTTCCCACTCAAATCCCATCGCCGCAGCACGATTGGAGATCTTCATCGCCGCAGTTAGAGGCGGTAACTTCTCTGTATAACTACTCAATTTATCGCTGAGCAATTCGGTAGTCTTGCCTTTTTCGATCGCTTTTATTTCTTCCCAATTAGCTCGCACATCCTCTACCCCCGATACTTTCACATCCCCAAATACATGCGGATGACGGCGGATGAGTTTTTCACTGATGCTTTGAGCGACATCGGCTAAGGTAAATTGCCCTGCTTCGCTAGCAAGTTGCGATTGTAAGACTACTTGCAACAATAAGTCTCCCAATTCTGACACGATCGCGTCTCGATCGCCACTCCGAATCGCATGTACCGCCTCGTAAGCTTCCTCGACGATATAAGGTGTCAAACTCTCAGGTGTCTGCGCCAAATCCCAGGGACAACCCTCATCGGGATCTCGCAATTTAGCAACTACATCGATTAAGGATTGAAGTGAGGTGAGGATAGGAGTAGCATCGGGATTTGTCATACAGTCGCTCTAGTTAATTTATAAACAGCCGGACGATCGTGAGTTATCTAAATAGCATAGAAATATCTCAAACCCTAGTCGGGTGCAATCTCTATTCTATGCCCCTAAACTATGCTGGCGGCAAGTTAGGAGCTTGAGAATGTGATAAAGCTAATAACTCTTGCCTGAATAAATAAGAGATTTAGCTTCGACCGTCATGAGAGGGGCTAAAGTAAGAGCAAGGATTA
Organism: Chamaesiphon sp. OTE_8_metabat_110; assembly: GCF_031382685.1. Classification (NCBI taxonomy): domain Bacteria; kingdom Bacillati; phylum Cyanobacteriota; class Cyanophyceae; order Gomontiellales; family Chamaesiphonaceae; genus Chamaesiphon; species Chamaesiphon sp. OTE_8_metabat_110. The sequence goes on from NZ_JANMZA010000072.1 coordinate 3,023, forward strand.
CAGCGTTTCTTAACACGAGTTTACACCTATCCTGATTACACTCCTAGTTGAGCTAATTTAATTATCTTCAAATATCTCTTCGTCTATGAGTACATCTTGTTCCTCTGCTTCGACGTTAAATTCAAGACGACTTTGTAAAACTATTTCTTCAATTACTGCTATTCCCCTACCCAGTTCCAAAACCACGTCGAAACGATTCATTAATTCTGGGATATTTATCACCTCCTCTATAGATTCTATGTATCTTTTGACGATGGCTTTCACCTTATATATTGAAGTAGCTTGCTCTTGGACTTTACTTATAATTTCCTTAGACGAGCGCTCGGTTTTGATGACAAATGTAATAGGATATTTTTGAACTTTGTCGATATCTAAAAAATATTTTCTTGCATCGATAGTCTCTGTTACTTGAAAGAATCTTCCAAGAGGTTTCATGACAAAATCTAGTCCTCCATCGTTTGCATTTGTACGGCCAGTTTTGTATAGAGTTAAATATTCAGCATTTAGTTTCTCAAGTGACCATCCCCAATATATTTTTTGATCTCCATAATACTCTTTTAGAATTGCATAACTTACAATTTCAAAAACTCTTGCATCTACATT
>NZ_JANMZA010000110.1:0-4125 GCF_031382685.1 Chamaesiphon sp. OTE_8_metabat_110
TCACATGATTGTGTTGCTAAAGTCCGCCGGATTTTGCAGACCAAAAAAGTCGGACATGGTGGCACACTAGATCCAGCCGCAGTCGGCGTACTCCCGATCGCGATCGGGAAAGCCACGCGGCTATTAGAATACTTACCAACAGGCAAAGCGTATCGCGCCATCATCCGGCTGGGGGTGCAAACTACCACCGACGATCTCGAAGGCGAGGTGATTTACTCCGAACCAGTCACAGACATAGCTATCGAACAGATCCGCCACACACTTACCGAATTTATCGGCGACATCGTGCAGACACCGCCGATGTATAGCGCGATTCAAGTCAACGGACAAAGATTGTATAAACTCGCTCGCGCTGGCGAAGTCATCGAAGTACCCACCCGCCAGGTGAAGATCGATCGAATTGATATCCTGAATTGGACACCTGGAGACTTCCCCGAAGTGGAAGTGCAAATCGCTTGTGGTGGGGGCACATATATTCGCTCGATCGCCCGCGATTTGGGCACTAAGCTGGGCACGAGAGGAGTTTTAGCATTTTTAGAACGAAATGCCAGTTGTGGCTTGCAATTGGCAGATAGCATCACTCTAGAGGAACTCGAACAGCAACAACAAGCAGGTACTTTCAGACCGATTTCACCCGATCGAGCATTATCACATTTGCCCTCAGCTACACTCGTAGATGCGGAGCTAGTCAAATTCTGGAGTCAGGGCAAACAGTTGGCGCTTGCAGGCATCGAATTAACTCCCACAGCTTCACAGTTAGACGGGTATGTCAAAGTCATGAGTGCAGATGGTTGTCTAGGTATCGGCGAGATGAGATCGATCGATGGCATCCAACTCATCGTCCCTCAGAAGGTGCTGATTTAGGTAGTTGAGAATCTGGAGATCGATCGACCGCGATCGTGCCTAATGGTATGATAATTTTTCGACTCTTATATCTCAGAGTCAGAATTATTTGGTGCTTTCAATTTACCTTGAGGACGATCGATGGTTGCTTCAGTTGGCTCTGTTACGGATCTCGAACTTGTAGAGGCGTTAGAAACTAATGCCGATCTGACTTTCGACTTGCCCGATCCTGAAGATGAAGCAGTTGGTGACTTCGATTTTAGACAGCGGGTTGATGATGCGTGGACAGTCTGCGACAGATTCGATCTCCAAACCGAAATCTGGCGCGGGAGAATCCTGCGAGCCGTCCGCGATAAAGAGAAAAAAGGCGGCGACGGACGCGGACAAGGTTTTCTCAACTGGCTCAAAGATCGCGAACTGAGTAAAAGTCAAGCCTACGCCTGGATCGAACTTGCCAATAGTGCCGATACCCTTCTCGAAAATGGCGAACTTTCGCCCCTAGCACTCAAGAATTTTAGCAAACGCGCCTTCGTCGAAACTGCTAAATCTTCCCCAGAAGTCCAGCAGCTAGTCACCGACGCCGCCGAACGCGGCGACTACATTACCCGCCGCGAAGTCCGTCAACTCTCCGACGAATGGATGGCAATGAGTTCCGATCTAATTCCCGATGAAGTCAAAGAGCAAGCCGCATCTGGGGCCACTCCACCGCGCTTCATCGCGCCATTAGTCAAAGAAATGGAGAAACTACCCGAAGCCCACCAACTCGCCATCCGCGAAGAAATCGCCGCCAATCCCGACGTAGACAATATCAAGCTCGTCACCAGCAATGCTCGCAGTCTCTCCAAATATCTCGATGCTGGCGCACAAGTCCAAGTCTTAAATGATTCTAAAGTAGATCTCGCTACCGCCCTCGAAGAAGCAATGCGCGTCGGGTGTCTCCCCGTCGCCGCCGATGTGCTCAAGCAAGCCGCACAATTGGAACAGACGATGACCAAATTTTATCTGACCTGGAAACGCTTAGGTAGCTTAGTAGACAGGTTGTACGTCGATACAGGAGCCAGTACGCCCAACTTGCGATCGCTTATTGCCTGCGTCGAACGCCTCTCCAGCGAAATCGTCGAAGTTCCCCTCGATGATAGCGGTGAAAACTCAATTCGCTTGCGCGTAATGACTGGTGAGTAATTAACTTTTAGCTTTTCTCATAGAAAAACGTAGTTACAACGTCGATCGTATTAGTTGGGTCGCTCGAACAACGACCCTAAATCCTGGCGACCATTAACAACACGAACGATCTCAATTTCGTCATTCATGGTTCGATACAAGATAATGTAGCCATCCAAAGGCAACCCTCTCAACCCAGTTTGTAAATCGTCATAGCTACGACCGATATTAGAAAAGCTGATAAGCTGCTGGCAACGTTTGTTAAATCCCTGTAAAAACTTTTCACCTGCTTCAACATTCACATCCGCAAAGTATGCTGAAATTGACTCTAAATCGCGAATGGCAGGTTGTGAGATAGTGTACCTACTCACTCTTTAACCTCTTTATTAAGTCGCAATTTTGCGAGGATGTCATTCACCGCCGTCTCACCGTCAACACCTTCACCTCGATCGAGAGATTCAATTCCTGCTCTTACTTGCTCGCGAGTCTGAACTACCCACGACTGATAAGATTCTCGTTCTGTCTCCAATCTGGTTAAGGCTGCCTGAAGTACTTCGTCAGCCGTTTGGAAGCTACCCGTCGCGATTAAATTAGCGACGATCGTTTCTTGCTCGGAATTTAGCGTGATGCTCATCGCCGGAAAGATTTAGAGGTGAATACACATCTATTTTAGCAAACTCTATCTTGCGCCGATTGCCGATCGAGCCGTGAGGCATAATATTAATAAGACTTTTGGAGCATGTCACAAATGGTTCAGACCCCAGTTATACAAACCACCCTAGCAGAGTTCTTGGAGCTGCCAGATACTAAGCCTGCCAGCGAATACATCAATGGTGAAATCATTCAAAAACCTATGCCCCAAGGACAACATAGCATCATTCAACTCGAACTTGGGATGGAAATCAATCAAGCTCTCAGAAGAAAAGGAATTGCTACAGCCTTTTCTGAATTGCGATGTACTTTTGGAGGTAGATCGGTCGTGCCCGATTTGACAGTGTTTGAAGATGATAGAATTCCCAGTAATGAAGATGGTGATATCGAAAATGTCTTTAATATTCCTCCCGACTGGACGATTGAAATACTTTCACCAGACCAAAGCACTACTAAAGTACTAAAAAATATCAATCACTGCCTAGCTTATGGTACTCAAATGGGCTGGCCGATCGACCCGAAAGAGCGATCGATATTTGTGATGGGAATCGATCGAAATTTTCAAATTATCGATGAACCAAATACTGTTTTACCCATACCAGAATTTGCGAAAGAGATTCGGTTAACTGTAGAGCAACTATTTAACTGGATTAAGAAAACCGCTAAACCTGAATAGCACAAAAATCTAAGCGCACATCAAAATACTGTATGGCAACCGCCAAGATGGTTAGGACATTTTCTAATTAACGTGAGTTTCTCGCATGGGAGAGGCTGTGCCTACAGCAGGCTACGCCAACGCTAACGGATTTAGGATATTGGCTCTGCTCTGGCACCGCACTCGATTGAAATCAGTGCTAATAGTGCGAAGTCCGCCTGCGCGGACTGAATATCTTCGTCCGCGCAGGCGGACTTTGCATCACCAGCGGCGATTTCAATCGCTGTCTGTCCCAACCGCTATACCAAAAAAGCACAGGTCAAATTATGACCTGTGCTTTTTAAAAACTAGCTAATCTTTAGATCTAATATCTAGGTACCAGAAGTCCAAGAGTTGGCGTAATCGATTTGATCTGCTGTCAGGGTATCGATTTGGATGCCCATTGCTTCGAGCTTCATCCGGGCGATTTCCTTATCCACATGGACGGGGATAGAGTGGATGCCTGGAGTTAGTTCGCCTCGGTTTTTGACGAGGTATTCACAAGCCATCGCTTGGTTAGCGAAGCTCATGTCCATGACTGCGCTGGGATGACCTTCTGCTGCTGCAAGGTTGACTAACCGACCTTCACCGATGACGATAATAGATTTACCGTTATTGAGTTTGTACTCTTCAGTGAAGTTACGGACGGTGCTGACACCAGAGGATTTGCTCGATAATGCTTTGAGATCGATTTCGATATCAAAGTGACCGGAGTTACAAACGATCGCACCATCTTTCATCACGTCGAAGTGTTCGGCGCGGATGATGTGCTTGTT
>NZ_JANMZA010000135.1:0-7082 GCF_031382685.1 Chamaesiphon sp. OTE_8_metabat_110
AAATTTGGCGGACATAAAATTCGGGATCGTCAGGTTGAATATCTGAAACCAAAACCAACTTTATGGAATGCTAAGCTCCGTGGCTCTTACATCGATCGAGCGGGAGTGAAGTACAAATTTGATGATTCGATCGCGATCGAATATCAAAGTAAGGGTCAAGTAAAATTATATGGCGGACGGTGGTATTTATTGCCATAAAATATAATCGATGACTGACTGAAATTACGGCAATCGCTCGGTTCCTAAGACAACTTCTAGGAATCTATTTACTATCGGCGATCGATCGTCAATTCTCCATACTAGCGCGATCTTTGCTAACCGATCGACACTCAGACTCTGCGATCGAATCGGCTTATAAACTACCCCTTGGCGTTGAGCTTCTTGAATCGATGCTGGTAAAATGGAAACACCCATATTTGCCGAAACCAGACTCACGATCGTCTGCATTTGAATACATTCCTGCACTACTTGTGGACTAAAACCCGCTGTCTGACAAACCGAAATAATTGGATCGTATAATCCTGGCGCAAGTTCGCGTGGAAATAAAATAAATGGTTCTGTTGCTAACAATACGAGATCGATCTCATCTAATGCTGCTAAATAATGATTAGTAGGTAAAGCAACAACAAAAGATTCCTGAAAAACGACCTGAGTTACAAAATTTCGATCGACAATTGGCGGACGGATCGAGCCAAGATCGATTCTACCCTCACGCAGCCAAATTAATTGTCGATCGGTAGTTAGTTCGTGCAGCTCGATCTGAACGTGAGGATATCGATCGCGAAACTGCTGGAGCATCACTGGTAAAATATTATAAGTTGCCGAACCGACAAACCCGATTGAGATTTTACCGAGTTCGCCCCGACTAGTTTTTCTGCCAATATCGATCGCCCGATCGAGTTGTTGTAAGATTTGGTTAACTTCAATTAAAAATGCCTGTCCCGCAGGTGTTAACACCACAGATCTATTATTGCGGGTGAATAATTTAAAGTCTAACTCCGCCTCCAAATCTTGAATTTGTTTAGTCAATGGCGGCTGTGAAATATGTAATTTTTCTGCCGCTTTGCCAAAGTGTAACTCTGTGGCAACAGTTTTAAAATAAAGTAAGTGTCGCAGCTCCATAAATCAGATCCGATCGATATTAAACTTTTGAAAACTACTACTAAATCCACACCATTAGACTATCCATCAACTGCACGAATTAGGTGGTTTCGCCAACAGCTTTCTACCTGGGGAATCGCCAATCGACGCGACTATCTCTGGCGCAAAACTACCGATGCCTATCATCTCCTTGTCGCCGAATCTCTACTTCAGAAAACAGATGCCGATACAGTTGCACCGATTTACGAACTATTTCTAGAGCAATATCCCACCATCCAAGACTTAGCCGCTGCCAACCTCAAAGACGTTGCCAAACTTCTCAAACCATTGGGCTTATTTTTTCGCGCCGAACGGCTGCAACAATGCGCCCAGATCGTCCTCAGCCAATATAATGGCATCGTACCTGACGACCAGAAACAACTGCTCAAACTGCCAGGAATCGGCGACTATACCGCTCGCGCGATCGGTTCTCAAGCATTTAACCAACCGTTAGCAGTATTAGATGCTAATGTGGCGCGAATTCTCGAACGCTTTTTTGGCTTACAAGGCGAAAGAGTCAAATCACGGTGCAAAATCCTCTGGGGTGCCGCAGATGCGATCGCACCTAGAAAAAATGTGGGAACGTGGAATCTCGCCTTACTAGATTTTGGCGCGTTAACTTGTAAGGCTCAGAATCCAGATTGCGATCGCTGTCCGCTATCGTCTAAATGTAAATGGTACCGCGATCGATTAGGTATTTAAAAACCAATCATATCCTGATTTAAATTGTTCTTTGCCATTTGTTTCGACAATACTTCCATGCGCGACGATGACTCGATCGAAATCCCATTCTAACACTCGATCGACGGCTTTTTTCACAGCTTGCTTATCTCGCGTCGCTAGCTTTTCGAGCGGTGAGGGTCTTAATAATTTATATCCACCCGTCAATTTTGCGATTAGTTGAGTTAGCGGTACGAAGCTCTCGTCAAAATAAAAAGCGGTGTCTGTTAAAATTAAGGTACGACTCGATTGATGACAAAACACATATTCATTTAAAGGTGTGTAGCCATTTAAGAAAAGTGTTTGAAAACCATCAAACAAGAGACAATCTATCTCACCATCAAACATACTATTTTGCCGCTCTGCAATTGGTATATCAATAACCAAATCTGGTCTTTTTTTAGCTAAACTTGATGTTGCCCATAATTGTGCTTGAGGATAGATAAATTGAAAGTTCTGAATAAATAAATGATGATAGAGATTGGGTGCGATGATATATTTTACTTCACCTAATAGTGCGATCTGCTCGATTGTCGCAGGATCGATCTTAATCGGTGAGATTGCAACTAAATCTCCCGTACCCAATCGCACGAGCGTCATTCTCGTCCCGACTTCCAACCCAAAATACTTAAATGGTTGTTCGACAACCCATAAATTGCAATCTATTTCTCTGAGCATAAAGTTTTAAAGCCACTCTAATTCGAGAGCAATTACAAAATAACTATAGCATTGATACTTTAAAAGTATTAACAGCAATACTAATATATATTGGACAAGCACCGACCGACTTGTCTATAGTAGTGATACAACCACACCGCAACTATTACCGCAGCCGCAGCCCAATCTTATGGTAAATTTATGGTCTACCACCGAACACGCATTAGGGTATCTAGCAAAAGCCGATAGCATTCCCCACCGGACTGAAGGTGAAGCCGTACTGCTCGACTATATTCCCAAAACTGCCCAGCGCATCCTCGACTTGGGTACTGGCGACGGGAGACTGATGGCATTACTCAAAATAGATCGACCTTTAGCGACGGGAGTTGCGTTAGACTTTTCACCAGTAATGCTGGAAAAAGCCAGAGCGAGATTTCAAGATGATAATTCTATTGAGATTATCAGTCATAATTTGGACGATCGACTACCAGATATCGGACAATTCGATGCGATCGTTTCAAGTTTTGCCATTCATCATGTCACACACGATCGCAAGCGATCTCTATATGAGGAAATATTTAACTTACTAACCCCTGGCGGTGTATTTGCCAATCTCGAACATGTTGCATCACCCAATCAAAAGGTTCACATTCAGTTTCTAACCAAGATTGGTTATACACCCGAAAATGAAGATCCATCGAATAAATTACTCGATGTCGAAACTCAGCTAGGGTATCTGCATGAGATTGGATTTGCCGATGTAGATTGTTATTGGAAATGGTTAGAGTTAGCTTTATTAATTGGAATTAAACCAAATTAATTTACTGGCGATCGAGTAATCTGATTGGTTATTGATAAGCGGCGGTTTCAATCGTAGGTGTTTAATTAAAGGCTAATATATGGCTCGCGACCTGCATTAATGGCATCGCGATTATCCCTTTTTTATTCGCAGGTATTATCGCTTGGCATCAGACAATTATTATGGCGATCGGCTCTACCATTTATACTTTGGTGCGTTACGCTGCGCGATAACACACCCTACAAGCTATCCACTATCCACTATTCACTAAATAGCCATGAGCAAAAATACATTATTCGATAAAGTTTGGGACGCGCACACCGTCGCCACATTACCATCAGGACAAACCCAACTATTCATCGGCTTGCACCTGATCCACGAAGTCACCAGCCCTCAAGCTTTTGCGATGATGCGCGATCGCGGATTGAAAGTCCCCTATCCAGAACGTACCGTTGCCACCGTCGATCATATCGTACCTACCGAAGACCAATCGCGCCCCCTCGCCGATAGCCTCGCCGAGGAGATGATGCAACATCTCGAAAATAACACCAAAGAGCATGGAATTAGATTCTACAACGTCGGTTCTGGCAGCCAAGGGATCGTCCATGTAATTGCTCCTGAGCAGGGGCTAACCCAGCCAGGAATGACGATCGCCTGTGGAGATAGTCATACTTCTACTCATGGCGCATTTGGAGCTATAGCGTTCGGAATTGGCACCTCTCAGGTGAGGGATGTTTTAGCCTCCCAAACGCTGGCTTTGGGTAAATTAAAAGTCCGAAAAATTGAAGTCAATGGGACTCTTCAACTAGGCGTATATGCCAAAGATGTAATTCTGCATATCATCCGCAAACTCGGTGTCAAAGGCGGTGTGGGCTACGCCTATGAGTTCGCGGGCACTACCTTTGAAAATATGGATATGGAAGCCCGCATGACCGTCTGTAACATGGCGATCGAAGGTGGCGCGCGATGTGGGTATATCAACCCCGATCGAGTCACCTATGATTATCTCAAAGGGCTAGATTTTGCCCCTAAAGGAGCCGATTGGGATAAAGCCGTCGCCTGGTGGGAAAGCCTCCGCAGCGATAAAGATGCCGAATACGATGATGTCGTCGTCTTCGATGCCGCCGAAATCGCCCCTACAGTCACCTGGGGCATTACCCCCGCTCAAGGCATCGGCGTAGACGAACCCATCCCGACTGTAGCGCAGATGGCGGCGGATGAACGTGCGATCGCCGAAGAAGCCTATCAGTATATGGATCTCTCCCCAGGCGCACCAATTATCGGCACCAAAGTCGATGTTTGCTTTGTCGGAAGCTGCACCAACGGACGCATCACCGACTTACGCGAAGCCGCCAAATTTGCCGCCGGGAAACAGGTAGCCACCGGAGTCAAAGCCTTTATCGTCCCTGGCTCCGAGCGGGTGAAAAAACAAGCCGAAGCCGAAGGGTTAGACATGGTTTTTAAAAACGCCGGATTTGAATGGCGCGAGGCGGGTTGCTCGATGTGCTTGGCGATGAATCCCGACAAGTTAGTCGGACGACAACTGAGTGCATCATCTTCCAATCGTAACTTCAAGGGTCGTCAAGGTTCTTCATCGGGGCGGACATTATTGATGTCGCCAGTCATGGTAATCGCGGCAGCAGTGACGGGTAAAGTTACCGACGTGCGGGAATTGATGAATTAATCTAGTATTCCGCACGTTGTCAATCGTGCGGAATATGCGATCGAATATCGCCTTTCTCGATCGATAAAATACCCGATTGATTCGATTGAGAGAAATAAAATTCTTGTACTAAAGCAGCGGTTGAGAAATTTGGAGCCAGATAGGAGCAGAGCTACCAGAAAGTTGAGCTAATTAGATTAAGTAATACCAAATTAAATTTGATAGACGACAGATGAGCTAATCCCCTTTATAAGGGGAGGTTGGGTGGGGTAAAGATCTGATGCCGACAGACAAAAAAAGAAGGTAGGTGCAATATTAAACCACATCTACCTTCTTTTTAATAACTAAATTGTGTCGATTAGCTCCGGTACAGCAAAGCCGAGCGAAAATCTAAGATCTGACTTTGGCTATCGAGCGTTGTTTGCGACGACCGATGGGAGCAGGACTACCACTAGTGCCAGCACCAGCACCGACAGCAACATTAACTTTACTGGAAGTCTTGCCATCTTCAGGCGTCTGCATCATCAATACTAATAGCGGACGACTTTGCAGTTCGCGGCGGACTAGGCGTTGGAGTGCGGATTCTAGTTCGATTTGGAGTCCCGTCCAGTCGATGTCGAGCTGACCGGATTCAAACTTACGTGCAAACCTGTCCCAACGATCGATTAAAGTATTCTCGATGGTTTTCTGGATTAGTGCGGCGATGAGCGACTGTTCGACTGCTGTGACTACACCGCGCAGATTGACTTGAGGTGTGACCATCATCTTACCATCTAGCCCGATCGCTAGGGCGACAGTGACTACACCGTCTCCGGCTAGCTGTTTGCGCTCTTCCATGACTTGAGTTTGGTCGTGGACGATGCCAGCGTTATCGACTAGTTGAATTCCTGATGGAACTTTACCAGCTTTACCGATACTGTTTTCAGTCAGTTCGACGATATCACCGTTATCGATGATTACCATATTTTCGGCTGGAATGCCAGTACTTTGAGCGGTTTGGGAGTGCTTGATCAGCATCCGGTGTTCGCCGTGAACGGGGATGAAGAACTTCGGACGAGTCAGACTCAGCATCAATTTCTGATCTTCTTGGCAGCCGTGTCCCGAAACGTGAATCCCTTTGTCGCGTCCGTAGATGACGTTGGCACCCTGCATCATCAATTTGTCAATGGTGTTGACAACGGCGATGGTGTTGCCTGGAATGGGGTTCGCTGAGAAGATAATCGTATCGCCTTTGCGGATGCGGACTTGGCGGTGTTGACCATTAGCAATCCGTGTCATCGCTGCTAGGGTTTCGCCTTGAGATCCGGTCGTGAGGATCAATACTTTGTCATCGGGAAGGTGATTTGCCGACTGAAGTGGCTCGAATACATCGTCGGGGCAATTGATATAGCCAAGGTTCCGTGCATGAGCGATGACGTTGAGCATCGATCGACCGACTACGCAGACTTTCCGATTGTACTTCATAGCGATCTCGATCGTCATGTTGATCCGGTGGACGGAGGATGAGAAGGTAGTCACCATTACCCGTCCTTTGGCTAGGGAGATAAACCTGTCGAGGTTGGGGAATACCGAACGCTCGGAAGGAGTAAAGCCAGGAATCTCGGAGTTGGTGGAGTCGCTGATTAGACACAGGACGCCTTTTTCACCATGCTCGGCGAGTTTGGCATAATCATACGCTTCGCCATCGACAGGGGTATGGTCGAACTTGAAGTCTCCAGTATGGATGACGACACCGACGGGAGTATGCAGTGCGATCGTAAAGCTATCGGCGATCGAGTGGGTATTACGGATAAACTCTACAAAGAAGGATTCGCCAAGTCTGACGATATCGCGCGGTGCGACTGTCTTGATTTTAGTTCGATCGGCGACACCAGCTTCTTCTAATTTACCTTGCAATAGAGCCATTGCAAGGCGCGGACCGTAAATAATCGGAATGTCAAATTGCTTGAGGTGATAGGGAATTCCACCGATATGATCTTCATGTCCGTGGGTGACGATCATCCCTTTGATCTTGTGCTGATTTTCGCGCAGATAGGTCATATCTGGCAAGACAATATTGATGCCATGCATTCCCTATCACCTTAAGCAATTCGACATCCCGAT
>NZ_JANMZA010000138.1:0-11323 GCF_031382685.1 Chamaesiphon sp. OTE_8_metabat_110
TGGCTCGTCTTTCTTGGACGAAATCAGCCGCACGATATCCTCATTCAAGCCGCGCGGGATCTGGTCGGACTGAATATCAGTGACAAAGCCGTACTTGTAGGGTTGATTGACTAAATTTTGGACTGCGCTACTCATCGATCGCCTGTGTTCTCTCTAGAATAAGGATGGTTAAGGTGTCTGACTGGGACAGACAAAATATCGTATAATTAAACAATAAACTAATTGTTTAACTGTCTAAACATATTGTATCGTAATTTAACAACAGAGTTGTTGCTAAAGTAGCAAAACTAGCGAAACTTTTAATATTTGCACGTCTGCGCGCGACCATTTCTCCATACCCAGCACTGATATGATGACAGAGCCGCAATCATCCACCAAACAGGATATCCTCGAATATCTCCTCAAACAGGGGCAAGCCATCGCGCAAGATTTGGCGACTTCGCTAGATATTAGTCCCCAAGCAATTCGCCGCCATCTCAAGGATTTGGAAACCGAAGGCTTAATCGTCTATCAGTCCGCAGCTTCAGGCACGGGTAGACCCCAACATATCTATCACCTGAGTCCTAAAGGACGCGATCGGTTTCCCAATCAGTACGATCGATTTGCGATCTCGTTCCTAGACACTTTAGTCGATAATCTCGGCTACGAGCAAGCCAGCGAAATCATCCACCGTCATTGGCAAAAGAAAAGTATCGACTATCGGCACAAGCTGGGACAGGGCGAATTGCCAGAGCGAGTTGCTAAGCTAGTGGAATTACGCCGTCAAGAGGGCTACATGGCTGAGTATCACCCCTTGGATGGGCGAGATGATAAATTTATTCTCACTGAATACAACTGCGCGATCTCGCAGGTTGCGACCTCTTTTCCAGCGGTATGCGGACACGAACTAGAAATGTTTGCCACCGCGCTAGAAGATTGTCAGGTCGAACGGACACACTGGCTGGTAGATGGAGAGCATCAGTGTGGTTATTTAATTTCGATGACCGATTCAATCGCCTAACACTTGCAAAGATGAATAACGACCAATATCTCACCCACGCTGAAGCTGTAGAAGTAGATAAAGCATTGCTATCTATTCATGAGAAGTTTTTGACCCGAATTACTATTTCTTCGATGCGAATGCTCAAGCAAATTGCTGAGGAAGAGCAGGTAGAAAAAATCGAAGATCTGACCCCTCAGCAAATTATCAAATGGTTCGAGCGCGATGCAGAATTGAAGCGATCGCAAGGCGAATCAGCAGGCTCATTACAATGGTAATATCTAACTAATTCATCGTGGAAATACTGCTATGACTACCATCACTAATCGGTTGACTTTTGCAGAGTATCTTAAATATACCGATGGTACCGACAGGCGTTACGAACTAGTCAACGGAGAGCTAATCCCAATGAGTTTAGGTATCGGGCAACATGGGGAAATCGCTGATTTTCTTAATAATGAATTTCGCGATGAAATCAAAAGGACGAGCCAACCGTGGGTTTCTAAACAAATGGTGGTTGGTGTGCGCTCTCCCAAAGGTGGCAGATGGGATACCTGTCGGATTCCTGATGTGATGGTTTTGCCGCTGGAGCAATGGCGAAATTTGCAAACTCGTGAAGCGGTTGTCGAATTAAATGAAGCTCCGCCGTTATTGGTAGTAGAAGTTGTGAGCGAATCGACAAAAACAGTTGACTACCGTGCTAAACGTACTGAATATAGTGTTTTAGATATTCCTGAATATTGGATTGTCGATCCTTTACTGGAAAAAGTGACTGTGTTTACGCTGATGGAAGGTTGGTACGAACCGATCGAATTTCAAGGTGTAGAGCTAATCCAATCGCCAACATTTCCCAATTTACATCCCAGTGTCGAACAAATCCTCCGCCAACAAATATAAGTATCTACTAGCAATCTAAAAGTCCAGGCTCCTCACGATCTTCTCTGTAGCAATCGTACTGATTTTGATGGGGAATACGTTGCTTATTTTGGCGATCTAGAGCAAATTATCGGGTACGATCTCGATCGAGATGCTTCCAGTGCGATCGCGATCTTAGGATACTTCCGGCTCGATCCCCAAAGCGCGTAACTGAGCGGCTAATCGATCGGCGCGTTGGCTTTCTAGATTGGCTCGCTGGCTTTCTAGCTCGGCTCGCTGGCTCTCTAACTCGGCTCGTTGGCTCTCGGTTTTGGCGCGTTCGTATGGTGTGGGATAGCGACGATCGTTTTCGTCGTACCAATACAGCCATTCTCTTGTCAAGCCGTCATAGTTAGCGGGTTCGCAACCGATGCCTAAGCCAATCTCTGGCATCCAGAGGGGGTTGGCGGTTTGCAATTGGTAGCTGCCGTTTTGGAGTTGATAGATCTCTAAACGGGCTTTGCGGCGACGTTTGGGATTGTAAATAATGTAGTAAAGTACGCCTAGCCGTGCGTATTCTTGGAGTTTAGTGGTATATTCTCCACCTGGTTTAGTAGACACTACTTCTAGTACTAGGATCGGCGTTACTTCTTCTTCCCAGAGAGTGTAGCTCAGGCGTAAGTTTTCATCAAAAACGCGCTCGACATTGAGGCTCAAGAAACCATCAGGGACGATTGGCGGTCGCTCTGGATCGCTGTAAATCGCCATGTCAATGCCAAAGAACCAGTCCATCCGCTCTTCCCACAGCATCCGTAAAATCGATTTGAGCAGGCTGGGAATGAGTTCTTGGAGTTCGTTGTCCACGGGGGTATCGTCCGAGCAAGGCAGTTCGTCAGCGGTGGGTAGGTATCTGGGTAGCTCGTACTGGTACATGTTAGCTAGTGAGTGAAGAGCTTACTGCTATTTTAGTACGATCCCAACCGCCGCGATCGATCGTCGATCGTAACGCCGCACTGGATCTCAAATTCAGGTTATGTACTGAAGACCGAATCTAAGCGAAAACCCAAGTAGCGACGAGCGTCGCTACTTGGGTAAATCGAGATTGGGACTGAAGGTAAAAATTTGCACTCCCTCAGTCATGGCTTGCGGATTAACGCTGCGGTGCGTATTGCTTGTTAATTTCTTGAAGTTTTTGCTTCTGCTCTTTAGTGAGGATTGCGTCTTGTTGCGCGATGGCTGCGGTTTGGATCGCTTTGAGTTGACTTTGTTGAGCGGGAGTAAGTGTCAAATTAGGAGCCTGACCCTGCTTTCTTGCCGCTTCAACTTGCTTTACTTGGGCAGGAGTGAGAACGGCAATTTGCTTCTTCATTACAGATTGCCGCAGTTCGATTAGCTTAGTTTGCTGCTCTTTAGTCAGCTTGAGCTGCTCGATGGATGGTGGTTGTCCGTTGTTTCCAGCCGGAGCAGTTTTAGTTGCAGGAGCGGTAGTTGTGGGGGTTTGTTGAGCGAAGCTGGGAGCAGCGACGCTAACAGTTAGAGATGCACAAATTGCGGTAGATACAGCAGTTAAAGTGAAATTTTTCATAGGTAGGGATGAAAATCTAAATTGAACTTTGCTATGATTTAACAGTCGATTTTGATTGTTACACTTTTCTCTTGACTCCGCTAGCCACCAAAATGTTCGTTAGTTGCTAGATCCGATACAGTGACTGGGATGAGTAAATTTCAAATCGATTGTTCTTTATTACTGTAGCAGACTTAAAATTTTGCTCTAACAGTAAATTCATAATCGCCACCAGCTTCTAGTTGGTAGTCCCATTGTTTCAGAAATCGACCTAAAGCATCTTGAATTAATGCACGTCCCAGTGCGGGTTCGACAATTAATTCGAGGTTTCCTTCCCGACAGCACCATTGAAAGTCCCAACAAAATTCACCAGCACTAACTTCGCCGACAACTTTCCCAAATTGCCAGGAGTGATGGGTGACGCGCACGCGGGCAGTTGTTTCGGGTAATTTGCGTTTGGCCATAGTTGCGATCGAAAGACTGCCAAAAATAGATGTTTAAATGAATGATAGCTCAACAAACTCAGGTTGGGATCGGCATATTTCGATCGATTAACCAGAAATATTCGGCAACTGGTAAAAACTATTCATAAATCCCCGCTGCAATTTTTGCTAGTTGCTGAGGGGCGTTGATTTCAGTAAACAGTTCGCGAGCGCGCTCTAAGTAAAGTTGACTCCCAATGACATCACCGACTTGGTGCCATGTCCATCCAGCTTGATAGTAAGCTGCGGCTAGATCGCTTTTAGCACCCAGCCTGTCGAGGATCTCGATCGATTGGCGATGATTTGTTTGTGCTTGCTGGAGATTACCATTGATTCGCTCTAGTTGTGCTAAACCAATTAGAGTTCGACCTTGGGTTTGTAGGTAGTTCCCGGTTTGGCAAAATGTCAAGGTTTGCTGATAAATTGTGTTTGCTCGATCGAGATCGCCTAAATTAGTATAGGTTTGTCCGATTTTCTGGAGGAAATAGGCACTACTACCAGTCCATTGATGTTGAGTAGTCAGGGTTTCAATCTCAGTCAGTAATTGTCTGGTTCGATCGAAATTATGCAGATAAGATTGGGCTAAAGCTAAGCACACATTCGCTTTCATTGCCCAGCGATCGCGAATAGTATTACTTGCTTTAGCGATGACTGTTTCAAATAGTTCGCTTGCTTTGGTTAATTCCCATAAATCGAGTTGGTATAGCCCCATACTTAGCAGCGAATCAAGATTTAAGATCTTCAGACAATGGGTGGGATGAGAAAGATCGTGGCGATCGGTATTCACTAGTGTAATTGTTGTATAGTCGATTGCTTGTTGTTGAGTCTCGATCGCCAAATCGATGCGACCGACGATCGAATATAGATCGCCGAGAATATTCGCAAGTTCGGCATAACGCAGATCGAGGGATAAATTTGGCATGAGTTGGACGATTGCTGCTAATACTGGCTGAATCGCACCCAGTCGATAAAGATTGCTAGCTAATGGTAAAAACTGTCCCCATTGATTATCTCGCGGCTGAAGTAATACGCTGGCTGCTTGGGAGAAGTCGCTAATTTCTAGATAATGATAATATGCTTCTAATGCAGTAATCGCCGTATCGGCATGGACAATTTTAACGACAGAATCAGTCCAATAATTAGCGGCTTGCTGATGAGTTTTAGTCCAGTCATCGGTCTGTCGCAATCTGAAGATCGCGATCTCGCGGACGGCTGGATGCAGCCAATACATACCAGACTGAAATTCAATTAAGGAGCGGTTCTTGAGCGAATTAACTACAGATAGCTGGCGTTCGAGTGCGACATCCCATAATAAGCTCGACAGTGCAGCTACTGGGACTCTACTTAAATCTTGATAACGATAAGCACCCGCCCGACAGAGCAACCGATAAGCGTCGGGATCTAAAGATTGAAGGCGATCGAATTGAGTGATAATTAATTGCCTCAATCCAGTCTCAACAGTGCGATCTGCGCTGGCTAGATAGACATTCAGCTCGCGGTCGAAATCAGTACAAATATTGCCAGCAATAATATCCATTGCCTTCGCATTACCACCATAAGCTTGATGTAATGGCGCAATGGCGCTCGGGGTAGTGGCGATCTGTCGATAGTTAAAATAAGTTTGCCAAGTAGGTAGATCCAATCCCGATAGCCGATAATGAGTCAAATTGAGATCGATTTCACACAACCTGTCGCGACTGGTAATCAGGGTAACTCCAGCTAACTGTCGATCGGTCAAAACTCGGAGTAATTCTAGATAACTGCGATGGGCATCTACAAACCGACCATCCCGATCCAATGCTGGCTCCAGGTTATCGATTAATACCCCAATTTTACATGCGCTCAGTTGCCGTTTTAAGCGTAATAAAGCCACCCCAAACTCTCGTCCTGGGTCTATTCCTAAATCTTGCCCCAACCACTCCTCTAGCACGATTTCAGCCGGGGTAATTTGGGCGGTTTCCTTCGCCATCGATAACTCTAAAATCGCGTCGCAACCACAAGTTTGCAGATATTGCTGAGCTAACATCGTTTTACCAACACCGCCTTCACCCTGAATGACGATCGATCTTTGTCCCTGTTGGATTAGTTCGTCTAGGCTAGCAGTTGCCTGCTCGCGACCGATAAATTGATAATTGACGAGCGAACTTGACTGCGCAAGCGGTATGATATGCCGTTGTAAGATCGACTTGAGATTAGTTTTAGTGACCCGTTCTCCTAATAGTTGGGATAATAATTGCCACAGTGCCGCCGCGATATCTTTGACGTGTCCCTCCGTACAATGATACTCAGCAGCCATATCTAGATACTTTTTCCCCTGCCATACCTGACTGATAATAAAAATCTGAAGATCGCTCAGATGTCTTCCAGTCTCGATCTCGATCGATCGATCGATCCAATTTATTGCAGTCTCGACGTTCATCTAAGAGGGGGTAGAGGGTAGCGGGTAGAGGGTAGCTGTAGGGTGTGTTACTCCGGAGGATAACGCACCCATACATTTTGATAACTACTCATTAATGACTATTCATTCCCGACTTTTTCAGACTTTCGATCGAGCCGGGATTGCCGACAAGATCCGACTGACAAGATTGAGGTGCGAGTTTATATTTGGATTAACACCTCAATCCTGGTCTGTAATTCATGATTTTACTGCCACTATACCAGCAGCAACGCCATCAAAAAGATCGACATCATTCGGAATTTTCTTCAACAATTAAAGAATTTATTAATACTTATTTTAATCCAAGTTATTTGACCGATCGCTTACAAGAATTACCCCAACAATTCGCACATCCACAACCGCGTCGCTGGGCGCGAATTGAATGGCAAAGTATCGACTCAACGCAGATAACTGGCATCGATACCCCACTATTTTTAGCGATTCTCCAAGGCGCGAGCGATACAGAGGCACCTATTCGAGATTATACCCACACCAGTCGGCAATATCTCGATGCCATTCATCCCCAGATGGCCGAATTTGTGGGTGGCAGAGTCGATGCTGTCGGTAATTCCCAATCTAAGGGGATGTGGGAACTAGAAGAATGTCGCCATGCCCCAGCATTAATCGCTATCTACGAGCGTATCAGTGGTGAGAAGGTACGACTCAATCCCAAACAAGCACGAGCCTATCAACCAACAGATTGCCCTGATGCGGATCTTTATCGTCATGGTTTATCGCGAATCTTTACTGAATATGGTGCTGCCTGTTTATATCTGTGGTTAATTGGACATTCTACAGGAACACTCAGACAAGTATTAGAAGAACTGCTCACAGATGAAATTAACCATTTAATTAAATTTTGGGGGTTTGGAATCTGGCTATATCCATACCCCAAAGGGCAGCGATTTATTCACGGTTGCAGACAACTGCTACCACGTCGATCTGCTGGTGGCAATTTAATTAAAACTTATCAACGGATGTTATCTGTGCTGCACTGGCAACACTGGCAACTCCAACACCGTTGGCAAATAGTTACAATTTTTTATCTAGTTATAACTCGACTCTTAGCTTGGCATCAAAGCTTAACGCCTGTTGCACTCGAACAAATTTTTGGAGCAGTCCCTGTCAACACTCGATCGCCAAATTACAACTAATTAATAATCAACAATATGAGTACTCAATTAATTACTAAACTCCCCGCAATTTTAGATGCAGCTAAAATGCCTCAGCATGTCGCCGCCATTATGGACGGCAATGGACGCTGGGCAAAAAAACAGGGCTTGCCGCGAATTGCCGGACACCAGCAAGGTGCCAAAACAGTCAAGTCATTATTACGCTGTTGTAAAGATTGGGGAATTGCTAATTTTACCGTCTATGCTTTCTCCACCGAAAACTGGGGCAGACCAGCAGCAGAAGTTGATTTTTTGATGCGATTATTTGAAGGATTGTTAGATAGCGAACTCGCCCAATTACATCTAGAAGGAGTTAGAATTAGATTTTTAGGCGATCGATCTCAAGTTCCGATTAGTCTCCAAAAAATGATGGATAAGTCGATCGAGACCACTGCTGACAATCGATCGGTTACGTTTAATATTGCGATTAATTATGGCAGTCGGCATGAAATTCTCCAAGCTTGTAAATCGATCGCTACTCAAGTTCGACGCGGTGAATTAGAGCCGCATCAGATCGATGAGTCGATATTTACCAGCTATCTCGACACTGATGAATTGCCAGATCCCGATCTCCTCATCCGCACCAGTGGCGAGCAGCGGTTGAGCAATTTTCTCTTATGGCAACTTGCCTACACCGAACTGCATATTACCAATACGCTCTGGCCGGACTTTAGTAATGATGAATTCACTCAAGCAATTGCTGATTATCAGCACCGCCATCGACGGTTTGGCAAGGTTTAGTTAGACTGTAGGGTAGGTCTTAGGCTTTAGGCAAAATATCTGCTCAAAGTATTGCCTACTCCCTTGGCTAGATCTCAATTTCAGCCACATAGCCAGATCGCTACCGACTAATCAGACAATGTATTTAGAAGATCACAGGCGATCGAACTACTAGACCACAGCAGCAGATTAAGGTACGATTAAATATTAATGATTGTTAACAAAATAGCGCTTAGTTTGGCTATAAATTCATAATTGTCACTTATCTGCCTCAAGAGCTGTGGCTAACTGACAGTAGCAAAGACTGTGCCTACTCATAAATCTTGGAGATCCAAACCGCTACATGACTCTATCGATCGATCCGAACCCAGCCACCGAGCTGTCCCCGAATCTCAAACTCAAACACATCGTCCAATCTTTACCAAAAGAAGTTTTTGCAAAAGATAGTGCCAAAGCTTGGTTTACAGTAATCAAAACCATCGTCACCGTGACATTGGGGATGGCGGCAATCGCCTACGCACCCTGGTATCTGTTGCCTTTAGCGTGGGTATTTACAGGTACGGCGATGACTGGCTGCTTTGTGATCGGTCATGACTGCGCTCACCGTTCATTTGCTAATAGTCGTAAAGTCAACGATATCGTCGGTCATCTGTTCATGTTGACCTTGATTTACCCTTTCCACGGCTGGCGCTACGGTCACGCCAAACACCACAAACATACCAATAAAATGGATGTGGATAACGCGTGGCAACCCTGGCGACCAGAAGCTTATCAAGACGCACCCGCTTGGCTCCAAGTCGTCTACCAAGCGATGCGCGGTCGGCTCTGGTGGTTGGCGTCGTTACCCCATTGGGCAGCGGTTCACTTTGATTGGCGCAAATTCCCTGAAGGTAAAACTCGGGATGATGTCAAATTTTCAGCTTTGTTTGTGATTATCGGTGCCGCAATTATTTTCCCGATTCTCATTGGGACTTTAGGCGTGTGGGGCTTTGTGAAATTTTGGCTCTTACCTTGGTTGGTTTATCACTTCTGGATGAGCACCTTCACGATCGTCCATCATACCGCTGCTGATATTCCCTTCAATCCTGAGAGCGAGTGGAATGAAGCGATCTCCCAATTATCTGGTACAGTCCACTGTGACTACCCAGGCTGGGTCGAATTTCTCTGCCACGATATCAACGTTCACATTCCTCACCATATTTCAACAGCGATTCCGTCCTACCGCCTCCGGGAAGCCCACGCGATCATCAAAGCGAACTGGGGTGAGTACATCAAGGAACGCACCTTCTCCTGGGAATTGATGAAGGATATCACTGATAAATGTCACATCTATGAAGAGAATGAGTTCTATCAAAGCTTCCGCGAATTTAACGCTAATAACTAGTCAGCTCCACGTATCCTAACAAGATCGTTGAATTTAAATTAACGAACCGGATGGGCAAATGCCCATCTTTTTTATCGCTATATTTCACTATCCCCCATCTCCTATCTCCTATCTCCCATCTCCCATCTCCCCTATTTTCGATCGCCACAGCCTCAATCGAAGATAGTAAGCTAAAATAAAGCCTGACTCATTTACACCCAATCGCCCAAACCATGCAATTCATCGATCTCGCAGAAGTAGAAGTAGAATCCGGCAGCGGTGGCGATGGGATCGTAACCTTTCGGCGGGAAAAATACGTCCCAGCAGGCGGGCCTTCTGGCGGTAATGGTGGCAAAGGCGGCTCGATTTACTTTACCGCCGTGGAAAATTTACAGACATTACTGGATTTTCGCTACAACCGTCGCTTCAAAGCGGTAAATGGTGGCAAAGGTGGTTCGAGTAACTGTACTGGCGCATCGGGCGACGACCTCAATATCGAGGTACCCTGCGGCACAGTGATTTATGATACCGCTACCGATGAGATACTAGTAGATCTGGTCGAACCGGGACAAACTTTTAAAGTCGTTGCTGGTGGTAAAGGTGGCTTGGGTAACGCCCACTTCCTCAGTAATAGCAACCGTGCGCCAGAATACGCCCTCCCCGGACAACCGTCCCAACAAAAACGAATTAGGCTCGAACTCAAACTTCTCGCCGAAGTCGGGATTATCGGCTTGCCCAATGCAGGTAAATCGACCTTAATTTCGGCGCTGTCTGCCGCCCGTCCGAAGGTGGCTGATTATCCCTTTACCACCCTAGTACCCAATCTGGGTGTCGTCCGCAAGCCTTCTGGCGATGGGACGCTATTTGCGGACATTCCAGGCTTGATCGAAGGTGCTTCCGAAGGTGCAGGTTTGGGACATGATTTCCTCCGCCACATCGAGCGCACGCGAGTATTATTGCATCTAGTGGAAGCCACTGGCGACGACCCGATCGGGGCATACCAGACCATTCGTCAAGAGCTAACCGCCTATAGCGAAAATCTAGTCTCCAGACCCCAAATTTTGGCGTTGAGCAAGATCGATGCAGTCGATGATGAAGAAGTTGCAGAAATTGCTCAAGCTTTGAGCGCAGTAGCACAGCAACCAGTATTTTTGATTTCATCAGCAACTCGCACGGGTTTAGATCCTTTGCTGGCAGCAGTTTGGCAGCAATTGGACCTCTTAGCCGCCGAGCGTGCTGCTGAAAAGTTGGCTCTCGAACGTGCCGCCTTTCCAGTCCTCAAATAGATAGTTACTGCTTACGCTAAAACCGCCAAAACCTTCATCAGATTTTCGATCGCATTTAGAGTTATTGGGGTAGTTAGATCTGTAGGTTGGGTTGAAGAATGAAACCCAACATTTCTGGGATATTGTTAGGTTAGTTGGGTTTCGTTTTCGCTCAACCCAACCTACGGATTTATGAAATTACTGATTTCTGTTTGTTATAAGTAGATGGGCGTAATTAAATATAAGATATCGCGTAGGGTGGGCATTGCCCACCAGCTAGATTTCAGGCATAATCTATTTTATAAATGATTACGCCTACCTACTTATTTAAAATGAATTAACTTCAATAACTCCGGTATTTAAGGGAGATTTATGGACATTACAACCACTTTAAATCAAATCATTGCTTTAGATATCCAGGATCGAATTCGACTGGTAAAAGGTATCTTAGATAGTATCGCCGCAGAACAAGTTGACCCCGATCTC
>NZ_JANMZA010000151.1:0-2685 GCF_031382685.1 Chamaesiphon sp. OTE_8_metabat_110
AATACTGTCGTCCATAAAATCTAAACTGGCGATCGGGATAGTAGAGGCTAGTAGCATCGCTGGCTCGATCCAGACTATCACTATTTACCCCTGCTCGATAACCGATTACCACCGACCAAAAATTCAGTATCGTCCATGATGATGTTGTGCTTGTCACCATCTTTATTACAAATTAGTTGGCAGTTACTTGCAAATATTTCTCGCGCGCTCGCTGTCGATAGCAGGCAGATATTCAGATTAGTTAGAGCGCAGATATAAAGACGATAGTTGGCATCCTGGCACTGTTATGCCAATCGAGCAAAATTCAGCTTGGCTCAAAGTTTAGCGATGGAGACGCATGTGGTGATAATCGAGCAAATAGTCGCGCAGATGTCCGAAAATTCCGTTTATTATGACGTCTTGACAGGTTTACCCTCCCGGTTACTCCTGAGTCAATCATTGAATCTAGCACTCGCCCAAATGCGCGATGGCGAAGTTTTAGCGGCGATCTTTTTAGGTTTAGATCGGTTTAAAATTATTAACCACGGCATCGGCTATCATGGTGGCGATCTTTTATTACAATCGGTCGCCAAACGGTTGAAATATACCCTCGGCACTCAAGCAATTATCGGCAGATGGAGTGGTGACGAATTTGCAATTTTTATTGCTGGGTTGAGCGACGTCACTGCCGTCACCACAATTGCCGAGCGCGTCCTTTATTGTTTCGAGCTACCGTTTAAATTCGATCGGAGTTTTAGCACGCTTGAATCTAACTCTCTCTATGTTAAAGCTAGTATGGGGATTGCGATCGCCACTAGTCACCTCCAAGATAGCGACACCTTACTCAAACATGCCGATGCGGCTCTGAGTCTTGCCAAAAAGAGCGGTCGCAATAATTATGAAATCTATACCGAACCAGCCCCTTTAGCCTCCTTAGACACCGCTCCAGTCAAGAACCGATGGCAATTAGAATATCTCCTCGATGATGTCTGTGCGGCTTTAGCACATCCAGCAGTTGCCAATCCCGCGCCCCAGCAGTTTGACGATCGGCAATTACTGCTACATTATCAACCGCAATTAGATATCCACACTGGCAAAATTATTAGCATCGAAGCATTATTACGCTGCCGAGATGTATCGGCTAAACTATTAATTAATCCTGCTGACTTTATCCCACTTGCGGAAGAAAATGGCTCGATCTTACTCATGGGTGAATGGGTAATTAGAACCGCTTGTCAGCAGAAAAAAGTCTGGGAAGAAATGGGCTGGGAAGGTTTTTCGATCGCGGTTAATTTTTCAGTAAAACAACTTCAAAACCGCAAATTAATCGCGACTATTACTAATATTTTAGCAGAGACGGGACTCTCGCCAGCCGCATTAGAAGTCGAAATCACTGAAAGTATCGCGATTAAAGATTTGGAGCTGGCGATCGGAATTTTGAAATCGCTGCGAGAAATAGGTGTGAAGATCTCCTTGGACGATTTTGGCACGGGTTACTCTTCGTTAGCTATACTCAAGTATTTACCGCTAGATCGACTCAAAATCGATCGCTCATTTATTCGAGAACTACGGGCAAATACTGTCGATGCCGGGATTGTCAAAACTATTGTCGATTTAGGACATCAGTTGAATCTAAATGTAGTGGCTGAAGGGGTAGAAACCGTCGAACAATTAGAGTTCTTGCGATCGATCGATTGCGATACAGTTCAAGGTTTCCTCTTCAGTCGTCCCCTGCCAGCAGTGGATCTACAAACAGCAATCGCTACAGGAAGTTATTGGCAGCATTAATTTCAGCCCGAGCGTTACTTCTAATTACAGTATTTACCAGCATCCTATCTATCTCAATCGCCAAATTATTGCTATCATTCAAATATCGATTAGTCGATCTCCTCCTCATACATTCACGATCTACTACTATCTTAGCTGGCTAATTTGACACTAAGAAAAAAGCAACTATTAATTAATTTCTGCAAACTATGACGTCAATTCAAGTGTATGGCATTCCGACCTGCGGGACTTGCAAAAAAGCCCTGCAATGGTTAGATGCACAGGAAATTAGTTATGAATTCATCAATACCAAAGAACGACCTCCCAGTCACGAACAAATTACTAGCTGGGTACAAAGTTTGGGCGAAAGATCGATGCGAAACACTTCAGGACAATCTTATCGATTGCTCGATGAAACTAAAGATGCCTGGAATGAAACCGAGTGGATAAAAGCTTTTAGTGAAGATGTCATGTTACTCAAACGACCGATTTTTGTTAAAGATGGCATCGCGATCGCTGTCGGTTTTCGAGATGTCGCCAAAATTCAAGAAAAACTTAATTAGTTAAATTAAAAAAGGTAGGGGCAATTTATCGGCTCCTACCTTTTGTACTAAAAATGTGTCATTCTCTAAAGCCTGCTTGGTGCGCTAAACCGTCGGGGAACCCGACGAGCGCGCATCCGCTAAAACCTCAAGCCTAATTTCACTTCTTTGGTGGCCCTGCGGTGATGACAACTAATCGATCGAGTTGAATTAGTTCCTTAGCAACTTGGTTGACTTGTGCCAATGTGACAGCTTTAATCTTATTCGGAAATTCGCTAATTTCATTGGGGTTTAAATCGAAGACGGCATTACCGAGAGTTGCGCCAGCGATTTCGTCGGGGGAGGCGAGATCGACAGTATAGTTGCTGGAGATACTGCGTTTGGAGTTATCAACTTC
>NZ_JANMZA010000155.1:0-9687 GCF_031382685.1 Chamaesiphon sp. OTE_8_metabat_110
GGCGGAAATCAACAAGACTTTTGACTTGTCGCCAAGCTGGTACATCGAAGCGCTCAAGTACATCAAGTCCAACCACGGTTTGTCTGGTGATGCGGCTGTCGAGGCTAATTCTTACTTGGATTATGCGATTAACTCCTTGAGTTAGTCTCGTCTCCACCACCCGAAGTTATCTGCAACTGCCGAGCGATGTCGTTGGCAATGGTAAATAACTTCGGGGTATTTTTTTGGCAATTTTTTCGGGAGTTGTCGCGATTCTCATTCTGAGAGGCTTCACCAACGAGTCTCTACCTCGCTAAACTTGTCTATATGACCGATCGAAATCTCCAGAATGGCATGAAGCACTGCCCCTACAGATAGAATTAATCTATCGGTACTCATGCGATCGAACATCGCCCTAACTATTATGGAAGACGAAGCGCAGATTCAAGCTGGCGAACCACTAACGATCGACCAAGCGATCGAAAATCTGGATGGGGAAGATCTCGGATTGCGCGCTTATGCCTCTTGGTGGCTGGGTAAATTTCGGGTTAACGATCCCCGTGCCATAACTGGACTGATTGCAGCTTTACAAGATGAAGCAGATCGGACTCCAGAAGGTGGCTATCCCCTCCGCCGCAGTGCTGCCAGAGCATTGGGCAAGCTGGGCGATCTTCAAGCCGTGCCAGCATTAATTGCATGTCTCAAGTGTGCGGATTTTTATGTGCGCGAGGCGGCAGCACAATCCCTGGAAATGTTAGGCGATCCGCGCTGTATCGAGCCGCTGGTAGAGTTCTTGCGTGCAGGCGTTCGCGATGGTCGGCTTTTACCCAATGGTGAAGATTTTTCCGAGCCTTACGATGCAATTTTAGAAACTTTGGGGACTTTAGGCGCGACGATCGCGGTACCATCGATTCAGCCTTTCCTAGAGCATCCAATTCCCAGAGTGCGATTTGCGGGGTTACGAGCGATGTACCAACTCACGCAGGATTCGCTCTACGGCGATCGATTAGTAGCAGCCTTATCAAATAAAGATTTACAAGTTAGACGGGCACTCCTGTCCGATTTAGGAGCCACTGGCTATCTGCCTGCTGCGGTGCCGATCTCCCAAACCCATGCCGAAAATAGTCTCAAACTAATTGCCCTCAAAGGGTTACTAGAAGCGCAAATTTTGCTCTCACCAGCAGATCGGTTATCCACAGGTGCGATCGAGGTGATGCAGTTGATGGATGAGTTATTGTAGCTCGATCCGATCGCTCGATAGACCTCCTGCAAACGTAAAAATACAATCTTTCCCAGTGTTGCTGAATCTGGGTATGATACCAATCGAAATCCCTCGCCCTCACCCCGCCCTCGCCTCCGGCTCTGGCTCCCCTCTGTCTTGTCGTTGTCTTGACGCACACAAACGGGAGGTTCCCTCCCGTTTGTGTGCGTCGCTTTTTTATTCGGGGGGAACCCTAGACATAAAAACGCCGCTCCCAAGCTTGGGAGCGGCTCGCGCTCCTCGGGTTCCCCGAGGGTTTAGCGCAACCTTGCAGCGAGACAAGACAGAGGGGCTGGGGGTGAGGGCAAGATTGGTGCATTTCATACCTCAATTCAGCAACGCCTCTTTCCCTATCCCCTATTAAGTTTTTAAAAACCCCTGGAAGCTGCAATGAGAAAGCTGCTAGTCTGGTTGCGGTAACTTCACTCAGCCGTTGACAATGCCAGCCAGCCAGATTCCACATATCCAGCCGCATCAAATTCTCGTCCAGCGTACCAATATGGGCGGTAGTGAGGCATATATTGGCTCCGTCACGCTGCAATGGTTGGCCGATCGGGTAAAATATGCCTCAGAGATGAGCTTACTATCAGAGCAGTATCAGCCTAGAGATAATAACATCGCGATTGATAGCGATAGTATCGAAGTCATCCAGCAACGTCCCCTCGACTGGAGCAGACAGGCTGCCTTAGTACAGTATTTAGCAGGGCGCACCACTCATAAATTCCCGCCCGTATTAGTGACGATCGACAGAAGTTGGGTGGATAATATTCATGCGCCAGAATGGGGTAGGGGTGGCAAAGCAACTGCATCAGCGGCGATGTTTGTGCCGATTGACGGTCATGAGAATTTTGGGCGATTGGATGTCGGCGAATCAGTGCGGATTTATGCGCTAGATGGGCAACATCGGTTGATGGGCGTACAGGGATTGATGGAGTTATTACGGGTTGGTGAATTGCCTAGATATAATAAATATCGCGAGCTGGTGGGCAATAAAATTACGATCGCCGAATTGGGGACATCGGCAGAGTATCTAGCGAGTTTACCGCAGGAGACGATCGGGATTGAGTTTATCTCGGCGGTGGTAAAAGATGAAACCCAATTAGCAGCGCGGCGACGGATTCGATCGATCTTTGTGCATGTTAATCTAATGGCGATCGCCTTGAGTAAAGGACAATTAGCGCAACTCGATGAAAACGATGGTTTTGCGATCGTCGCGCGAAATATTGCCGTCAATCATCCCTTATTAAAAGATCTCCCTGGACGTAGCCCGCGCGTAAATTGGGACAGTGCGACGGTAGCGACTAAAACTACCGTGCTGACTACACTCCAAGCTTTGCAAGATATGGCAGCAAAATATCTCCAATATCAGTTTCCCCACTGGAAACCCAAAGCCCAAAAAGGTCTAGTGCCATTACGCCCAGATTCCGCCGAATTAGCCGCTGGGATTGCCGCTTTCGGTCACTTATTCGACAGGTTATCCGAATTCACTAGTTACGGACGCTTAAAAGGGGAAGATACGCCCAAATTACGCCGCTTTAGTTTTGAAATCGCTGGTGGTGAAGGGCATTTATTATTTCGCCCAGTGGGACAAGTTGCCTTCGCTCAAGGGGTGGGCATGGCGGTTTTTAAAAAACAAATGGCTCAAACCGAGGTATTCCGTAAACTCGATCGTTATGATGCCGATGGTGGGTTTGGCAATATCGATTCATTTCAATCCCTGTGGTATGGGATTTTATACGATCCAAATAAGAAGCGAATTTTGGTATCTGGACGCGATTTAGCAGCGAAGTTAATCGTCTATTTATTGGGGGGTGTAGATAACGATTTCGATCGAGCCGAACTCCGCCGTCAAGTTGCCGAAGCCAGAACTGTCGGCGATTATGCGATGAGTTTCGATGGTAAGTTAGTCACGCCCCAGGAAGTTGGCTTACCGCCTGTTTTGACCTAGAGCTAGCAGGTAACATTGATAAATTTCCTGTCAAAGACAGGGAATAGGGGATACTCACATCTTGCACCAGCGGCTCGCGCATCACGGAGGTTCCCTCCCGTTCGATGCGTCAAGACAAGACAGTACATAAGACTAGACTCAAAACTACTATCCACCATCCACTATCCACCAGTAACTTTGTTTCGATGCAAAATCCAAAGATATTTATCTAAAAAGTGCATCGATTAAATCCGCTTATTTCATGTTTAGCAACCATTTGTAACAACTGATACTAAACGATCGAGTCGTTACCGTTAACTTATGGTACACAAAGTAAATTTTCATCCAAATTCAATCTGTATAGCTTAAAGCTAGCGAGAATTACCGCCATGACAGCAGCCATACCAGCCACCCAAAATAAGTTTGAGCGACTCAAATCAGAAAAAGACGGACTAGCACTCAAAGCCGAATTAGCAGAATTTGCCCGGATTGGCTGGGAAGCGATGGATGAGACCGACCGCGAGCATCGGTTGAAGTGGTTGGGCGTTTTCTTTCGTCCCGTGACTCCAGGGCGGTTTATGATGCGGTTGCGGGCACCGAGCGGGATTACGACCAGCGACCAGTTACGCGTGTTGGGCGATATCATCCAACGGTATGGGGATGACGGGAGTGCCGATATTACTACCCGCCAAAGCATCCAGCTTCGGGGGATTCGGATTGAGGATTTGCCCGAAATCTTTCGGAAGATGGCTGCTGTCGGGCTGACGAGTATGCAGTCGGCGATGGATAATGTCCGCAACATTACAGGTTCGCCTGTAGCAGGCATCGAAGCGGGGGAATTGTATGACACCCGCGAAATGATTCAGGAATTGCAGGATCGGATTATTAGCAAGGGTGAGGGCAATCCTGAGTTTAGTAATCTACCACCCAAATTTAACATCGCGATCGCGGGTTGTCGCGACAACTCGGTTCATGCCGAAATTAACGATCTTGCCTTCGTTCCGGCATTCAAAGATGATGTATTTGGATTTAATGTTTTAGTCGGTGGCTTCTTTTCGGGTAAGCGGTGCGATGCGGCGATGCCGATGAATGTCTGGGTGGCACCTGAAGAAGTTGTCGAGTTTAGTTTGAGTATCCTGCGCCTGTTCCGCGACAATGGTTTGCGTGCCAATCGGATGAAGGCGCGATTGATGTTTCTCATCGATGAATGGGGGATTGAAAAATTCCGGGCTGAAGCCGAACGCGTCTATGGCAAAACTCTCTTAGCTGCGGCACCAAAAGACGAAATCGAATGGGAAAAAC
This sequence comes from Chamaesiphon sp. OTE_8_metabat_110, assembly GCF_031382685.1. NCBI lineage: Bacteria > Bacillati > Cyanobacteriota > Cyanophyceae > Gomontiellales > Chamaesiphonaceae > Chamaesiphon > Chamaesiphon sp. OTE_8_metabat_110. The sequence continues at coordinate 4,470 of NZ_JANMZA010000155.1, forward strand.
GCGACCATATCGGCGTGTATCCTCAGAAGCAAGCGGGATTGAATTATGTCGGTTTACATATCCCCGTCGGTCATCTTAAAGCTGCTGATTTCTTTGAACTAGCCAGACTAGCGGAAGTGTACGGGACTGGCGAAGTACGATTTACGGTCGAGCAAAATGCAATTATTCCCAATATTGCCGATGCCAAGTTAGACCTTTTATTGAGCGAACCAACTTTAACCAGATTTCAAGTCAATCCTGGCAATCTCACCCGCACGGTGGTTTCTTGTACTGGCGCTCGATTTTGCAACTTTGCGCTGATTGAAACCAAGCAACATGCCGTATCGGTTATCGATGCAGTCGAAGCCAAGGTTGATGTCCCCAAACCAGTGCGGATTCACTGGACTGGATGCCCCAATTCTTGCGGTCAACCTCAAGTCGCCGATATCGGCTTGATGGGTGCCAAAATTCGCAAGGATGGTCAAACTGTCGAGGCTGTGGATATCTTCATGGGTGGTACTGTGGGTAAAGATGCCAAGCTCGGCGAAAAGGTGATGAAAGGAATACCACTATCCGAATTAGACGGCGTACTGGTTGGCTTATTAGTTGAAAAGTTTGGGGCGACAATCTCGGGAGTTTAATTAATCAGTTCGTCACTCATACTAGTCAAGGTTGTCAATAACTTGACAACCTTTTTTAAATTATATATTCAGCGATCGAGTCAATCGATCGAATCCAGGTAAAATAGCATCGCTATCCTGCCTAAGTTTCATGAAGCTCAACCAATTAATTGCCATCTTACAATCAGTCAAAACTACTCGCTGCCAGTATTATCGATCTATAAAGACTGGCAACACGATCCCAATTGGGGATGTTATGTCACTTTAGCAAAAGAAACAGTTAAAACCAAAAAAATTACCGACTTTGTGGTTGCCTCCGAAGCGACCGAACATCATCCCGCTCAAATCAAAGAAGTTTCCAAAGATATTGTCGAAGGAATTTGGAGTTTAGTCGAGTTTTCGGGAGCATTACCGCAAGATCGGGTCAATTCATTATTACGCCGTGTCGATAAACTCCAAAAAGCGACTATTCAAGCAAGAGAAGAAGCCAATAATCATCAAGCCCAATCCCGCCAAGTTGCCACAGCAATTTTTGGTTATCTATTCGCAGATTGAGTTATACTAGCGACCGAATACAAGTTCAAGTTTAGTGCCGAGAGTGTTTACAGGTTCGAGTCCTGTCTCCCAGACTATCCACCTGGGAGTAGGCAAACAAGTAGCTAGACACACTAGTCTAGCTGCGAGGTAAAGCCGCTGCTTCGCCATCAAATTTAAGGTTAAATTCAAGTTATTACTCTAACTTCATTATCAAACCTCGCTCCCTAGATCGACTTTTGCAAACCAACGCGTGTGAGACGTGAGTTCAAATCTCGTCCTTTGCTTATTTACTTGCAAAGGTAGTTTAGCGGTAAAACTTCACAGCATCAGACTAAGTTTGCGATAACTGGAAATTATTAGATAGGAATAGCGTTATAACTTATGAACCCGGCAACCAGGATAGCGTTGCCGGGTTTTCAATGGATGTTTTTATTATTTGTCAGATCGTTATATTTTCAGAGCTTTGGCGGTTGCAATCGAGCGCAACTTGACTATGCGCAAACTAATTTTGTTTAGCCGATTATCCAAGCAAAATGGATAGACAGTCGTTGCAGAGAGATCGAGATCGTGTCAATTATATCGGTCGGCATTTTTTCTAGATTTAGCATTAGCTTTCCTTATGGGAATGATAGTTGTTTATATACAAAATTTAATATATGTAGTGAGAAACGATACTGTTTTAAGGTTCAGTATTTTACGATTTTTAAAAAATAGATTTACCAAGTATTTATTGGGAATTGGTATCAGAAGTTACGGTTTTATCAACACTCAAAAACGACAATAGTATATGATTAAAGGCAAATTCAGACAACGCAATTTTAGCGTTTTCAATATGAGGAGCGGTCTGTAGATATATGAGTCAGTTTTCCAGAAGAAAGTTCATGCTTGCGTCCGGGATTACCGCCGCAGCTAGTGTCTTGACAAACGCTTGTAGTAAAAAAGCTGAAGGCGAGAAAGGTTCTACAACTACGACTACGACAACCAGTAGCACCACGCCAGCAACAACTGTAGCTGCTGGAGAGGCTCCTGAAGTCACTACCGCCAGAATAGGCTTCATTCCACTCACCGATTCAGCACCATTAATCATTGCTAAAGAGAAAGGTTTATTTGCTAAATACGGCATGAAAGATGTCGAAATCCTCAAACAAACTTCTTGGCCAGTTACCCGCGATAATTTGGAGACTGGCTCGGCTGGTGGCGGTATCGACGGAGCGCATATGTTGTCGCCGATGCCCTACTTCATGACGATGGGCATGACTAAAACTAAACAGCCAGTGCCGATGTACATCCTGGCACGGTTGAACACCAATGGTCAGGCAATTTCGGTTGCCAATACCTATAAAGATGCCAAAATCCAGCTTAAAGGTGCCGGATTCAAAGAGGCACTAGCCCAAGCCAAAACCAAAGCCGATGGTAAATCCGACCTCAAAGCCGCGATTACTTTCCCTGGCGGTACTCACGATCTGTGGATGCGGTATTGGTTATCTGCTAATGGTGTCGATCCTGCTAAAGATGTCTCCCTCGTACCCGTACCACCGCCACAGATGGTATCGAATATGAAAACAGCTAGTATGGAAGCCTTTTGCGTGGGCGAACCGTGGAATGCTAGGTTAGTCAACCAAAAGCTTGGTTATACTGCCCTAGTAACTGGCGAACTATGGAAAGATCACCCCGAAAAAGCCTTGGCGATGCGCGCTGATTGGGTAGACAAAAATCCTAAAGCAACTAAAGCACTGCTGATGGCAGTTCAAGAAGCGCAGCAATGGTGCGATAAGGCAGAGAACAAGGAGGAGATGGCTAAAATCGTTTCCAGTCCTAAGTGGTTCGATATTCCTGTTGCCGATATCCTGGGTAGGATTCAAGGCAAAATCGATTACGGCGACGGCAGAGTTGTAGATAATTATGCCAACTCGATGAAGTTCTGGGCAGACAATGCTTCCTATCCTTACCAGAGTCATGACATGTGGTTCTTGACTGAAAACATGCGCTGGGGGATGATTCCTACTGATTTTGTCAAAGCCAAAGAGTTGATTAAAAAGGTCAATCGTGAGGACTTGTGGAAAGCAGCAGCGACGGCGCTAAAGGTCGATGCTGCCCAAATTCCAACGAGTACTTCTCGTGGGGTGGAAACCTTCTTTGATGGGGTGAAGTTCGATCCAGAAAAGCCTGAAGATTATCTCAAGTCGCTCAAGATTAAGAAAGCTTAGATTAACTAGCGCAGCTCTACTCATGTAGAGCTGTCTGGGCAAATATAGGCTTTGACCATAAAAATACTAGTCCAATTTTAGCATCGAAGTATTAGTCTTTTTTATAACTAGGAGAATCATGGCAGTCAGTAGTAGTCAGAAAGTCACCAAGAATCGCCAGAGTCGCAATAGTAACTCGTGGATTATGAAGCAGGCGCGCGGAATTTTGCCACCAGTAGTTGCTTTGCTAGTATTTTTGGCAATCTGGCAAATATTGTGTCCGATAGGTTCTCAAGGTTTGCCAGGGCCAATTCAGGTCGTGCAGGGTGCTTGGGACCCATTTATTATCAATCCATTTTTTGATAATGGTGGTAACTCCAAAGGTTTAGCATTACAGGTATTTGCCAGCCTTCAGCGCGTTGCGATCGGATTTAGTATTTCAGCAATTGTGGGGGTAGGATTTGGGATTCTAATTGGTTCTAATAAGTTAGTGTATCGATCGCTCGATCCGATGTTCCAGGTATTGAGAACGATTCCACCTTTGGCATGGTTGCCGATCGCATTAGCAGCACTTAAAGACAATGGATTAGCGGCAATTTTTGTAATTTTCATTACTGCTGTCTGGCCGATTCTGATCAATACTACTGTGGGAGTGCAGCAAATTCCTCAAGATTATATTAACGTTAAACGGGTATTGAAATTATCTAATAAGGCTTATTTCTTCAAGATTTTATTACCAGCATCACTACCATATATTTTCACGGGTTTGCGGATTGGCATCGGTCTTTCTTGGCTGGCGATCGTGGCGGCAGAAATGCTCAGAAGCGACGTGGGAATTGGGTTCTTTATCTGGGAATCATATAATAATGCCTATCTCGATCGGATTATCTTGGCACTAGTCTATGTGGGAGTTGTCGGTTTTTTGCTGGATCGATCGATCGCATTTATCGCCACAAAAATTGTCGCTGAAGATCCCAGGTAAGACATGCGATCGATGCTAGTGGGATTGGGCGGGTTTGAATGAAGTTACTGGCAGAATCGACACTTGTGCCATTGTCTTGTCGCGCTGTCTTGACCCAAACGCTTAGCACGAGGAAACCGTCTAGCGACACGTCTTCGCCTACAGCGCGATTTCAGTCGCAAACCGTCCGGAAACAAAGGCGTGCGCGCGCCGCAAACCCGCCCCTACAGATTGTTCCTAAATAGAAGCTATTCACTATCCACTATCCACTAAACTATGTTTGTCCAAATCGACCACGTAGATAAAGTATTTCCGCTAGCTAATGGCGGGAAATATGTCGCCCTGAAAAATATCGAGTTAGAGATTCATGAAGGTGAATTTATTTCGCTAGTCGGGCACTCCGGTTGTGGCAAATCGACCCTATTAAATATGCTCGCTGGACTCGATCGAGCGACGGCGGGCGGGGTAATCTTGGAAGGACGCGAAATCACTGAACCCGGCCCCGATCGAATGGTAGTATTTCAGAATTATTCCCTATTACCGTGGCTGTCTGTCCGCGAAAATATTGCCCTAGCTGTCGATGAAGTCTACAGTAGACGACCCCAAGGCGAACGCCGCAGTATTATCGAGCATCATATCGAATTAGTCGGCTTGACTCATGCAGCCAAAAAGCGTCCAGGCGAACTATCGGGGGGGATGAAACAGCGCGTCGCGATCGCGCGTGCCCTAGCTATTCGCCCCAAATTACTCTTACTCGACGAACCTTTTGGTGCCCTCGACGCGCTGACACGGGGCGGCTTGCAGGAGCAATTAATGCACATCTGCGAAGAGAGTGGTGTTACCGCCGTTATGGTAACACACGATGTCGATGAAGCATTATTATTATCCGATCGAGTGGTGATGCTCACAAACGGCCCCGAATCCCAAATCGGTCA